>JAGNQK010000261.1 GCA_017989115.1 Dermatophilaceae bacterium
CACCGTGGAGATCCGAAACGCCTCCCCCAACCCCTGCCCCCCGACCCCCGGCGACTCACCGTCCTCGGGCACGGTCTCGGCGGGCGCGTCCTCGTCGGAGGCCTCGCTGTTCGTGGCGGCGGTGTCCTCGCGTGTGGTGTCGGTGTCGGTGTCGGGAGCAGTGTTCTGGGGGGTGGTGTCGGTGATGACGGGGATGCCGAGGGTGACCTTCGCGGTGACGTCCACGTTGCGCAGCAGCAGGTCGGTGAACGCGTCCGCGCGGGCCTGGTCCGCGCTGAGCGACTCATCCGCCGCGGCGTACTCCGCACCCAGCGTGGTGATCGCCGACCACGCCACCGCCGAGGACGCCGCGGGCAGCAACGCCGACCACCACGTCGCACCGTCCGGGCCCGGGCGGGTCTCCACGAACCGGTCCCGACGGGTACGGCACTGCGCCGCCCGCACCTGGTCAGCCGCGACCCTGGTGGCGACCCGGCGGGTGAACGCCGACACCCGCCCCGGGTCCAGCTCGGCCAGCTTGCCGGCCATGATCGCGTCGACCTTCGCGCACGCGGCCTGGTCCAGCCCCTCGCACACGGTGACCACGCGCTGCGCCGTCGCCGGGCACACCTCCCCCGCGAGGACCTTGGCCAGCATCAGCGGGAACCGCTGCGTCAATGCAGCACCCAGGGCGACCCGCCGCCCCGCAGCCCACTGCCCGATCCCCGTGGCCAGCGACACCTCCGTCGGGGCCATCGCGTCGATGAACCCCGCCCCGTGGTGCACCTGCACCGGGCCCCGGTCGGTCAACCGGGTCTCGTGCGACGCCGCGTGCGCGGCCGCCACGAGCTGGGCGCCCTCCCCGCAGTTCAGCACCCCCTGCAGCTGCCCGGTGACCTCGAACAGCTCATCGGGGGCCATCGAGCCCGCCTGCTCGGCGAGCAGCTCACCCACCGCCTGCGCCTCAGCACGCAGTGCGGCGATGCGCTCCCGGACCTGGCTGCTGGACATACCTCAGACTACTCGATCACCTGTTCGAACACAAGCCAGAGCGCACACGAATCCCGCTGCAGCACAGTCAAATCGTCAACAACTCACCTCCGGCACAGAAACCGACGTTGGGTGCTCAGATGGTCGCCAGGGCAGCCACGTGAGCACCCAACGCGGGCGGGTCGCCCGCTCGGGCCGGTGACCGCCTCAGACCGCGATCGTGAGGTTCGCGACGTAGCCGGACGCGGTGTCGCCCGTCACGGTGGCCAGCTGGTGGATGCCGCCGTCGTCACCGAAGACCATGTCTCGCGTCAGTGACGTGCGGGAGAGGTTGTCGGCGCTCGACACGTACGTCGCACCGTCCGCGTAGACGGCCTCGCACGCCGCCTGTGGCAGTGCGATCTGGCTGGTCTTGACGATCTGACCGTCGCTCGTCGCCTCGGAGGTGCTGCGGTAGACCTCGAAGTGGATGTGCGGCCACCGCCCGTCGTAGCAGCCGGGGAAGATCGTGGTGAAGCTGGCCGTGCCGCTCGCGTCGGTGGGCTGCACGCCGCGCAGGTAGTTCTCGTTCTCCACTCCCGGGGAGTACATCGAGTAGCGGCCCTGGGCGTCGGCGTGCCACGCGTAGACGGCGACGCCCTCGAGCGCTGCGTACCCGTCGGCTGAGTTGAGGACGGTGAGGTTCACGGCGAGCGGGACGCCGGCGGCAGTCGTCGTCGAGGTCCCGAACGACGAGGAGATGTCCTGCCGGACGATCCCGGAGTCGTCGAGCACGTCGGCGCCGTTGCTGCCGTCACCCGGGTAGGGGCCTGCCGTCTCGTCGGGCACGACGGAGTCGACGGCGGCGGCGGATGCCGTCGCGCCGCCGCCCGCGCTCGTCGTGGCGGTGGCGGATGCCGTGGGTGCCGTGGATGCCGTGGATGCGGACGTTGCGGATGACGCGTCGGAGCAGCCGACGAGGGCGAGCAGGCCCGCACCGGAGAGCAGGCCGAGCGCGGAGCGCCGGGCCAGCAGGGTGCGCACGTCGAACTCGAGTCCGCGGTCGTGGTCTGGGTGGACGCCGGCCTCGGGGCCGGCGGTCGAGGGCGGTGGGGCAGCTGGCTGCGTCTGGGTGCTCATGGCGAGAACCCTGCTGGAGCCCGCCATGACCCGTCCGTGCACCTGCTGTGGGCCACCTGTGCGCCCGCGCACCCGCGGTGTGCCGCTCAGCGGCAGAGGTCGTCGTAGGCGGCGCGCAGCAGCGCCTCGTCCGGGCCGACGAGACGCGTGGGCGCCCCGATGTCCTCGAGGACGATGAAGCGCAGCACCGAACCCCTGGTCTTCTTGTCGCGCTGCATCGCCGTCGCCAGGGTGTCCCAGTGACCCGCGTCGTAGGTGGTGGGCAGGCCCACCGAGGTGAGGATCGCGCGGTGGCGCGCCACGGCATCCGCCGTGAGGTGCCCGGCCCGGTGGGCCAGGTGCGCGGCATAGGTCATGCCGATCGCCACCGCCTCACCGTGCCGACGGCGGTAGCCCTCGACCTGCTCGACGGCATGCCCCAGGGTGTGTCCGTAGTTGAGGATCTCGCGCAGCCACGACTCCTTGAGGTCGGCGGCGACGACCTCGGCCTTCATCGCGATGGCCCGCTCGACGAGCTCACGCATCGCGGGCCCGTCCGCGCGGGTCGCCCCGTCGGGGTCGCCCTCGACGAGCTCGAGGATGCGCGGGTCGGCGATGAACCCGGCCTTGACGACCTCGGCGAGGCCGGCGACGAGGTCAGGTCGGGGCAGGGTGGCGAGGGCATCGAGGTCGCACAGCACACCGGCCGGCTCGTGGAAGGACCCGACGAGGTTCTTGCCCTCGGCCGTGTTGATCCCGGCCTTCCCGCCGACGGCTGCGTCGACCATCGCGAGCAGGGTCGTCGGGACGTGCACCACGGCGACCCCGCGCAGCCACGTGGCCGCGACGAAACCGGCGAGGTCGGTGACGGTGCCCCCACCCACCGCCGCCACGGCATCCGAGCGGGTGAACGCGTGCTGACCCAGCGTGGCCCACAGGCCCGCCGCCACCTCGGCGGTCTTGGCCACCTCGTTGTCCGGGACGGCAGTCTCGTGCACGGTCAGCCCGGCCTCGCGCAACCGGTGGACCACCGGGGCTGCCAGACGGGCCAGCGACTCCGGCCGCACGACGAGAACCTGCCGGACGTCCCCGGAGAGCAGGTCGGTGACGCGGTCGGACACCCCGTGGCCGACGACGACGTCATAGGAGGTTCCGACCGGGATGACGGTCGCCGGCGCCGTCACGACGCCCCCAGCAGGGTGGCGATCTCCTCGGCGACGGCGTCGGGGGTGCGTCCTGCGGTGTCGAC
>JAGNQK010000055.1 GCA_017989115.1 Dermatophilaceae bacterium
CGGGGCCCGTGGTGGCGAGCTGTTCGATGTCGGCCATACCCGGCTGGGGAGTGAACGCGGTGTGCTGGGCGTCGCGCAGGACGCCGACGATGGCGCGCAGCTCGGTGAGGGTCTGGGTGGCGGCGTCCTCGATGGTGGCCAGGGCCTCGACGGCCCGCCCGGGGTTGCTGGCGGCGATGGCGCGACCCGCCTGGGCCTGGATCGCGATGCCCGACACGTGGTGGGCGACGACGTCGTGCAGCTCGCGGGCGAGCTGCTCGCGTTCGCGGGCCTTGGCCTCCTCGATGTCGCGGACGCGGATCCGGGCCCGGTAGCGGACGGCGGCGCCGAGCGCTGCCGCGAAGAAGAAGAACGCGTACCCGGTGATCGTGTCGGCGAGGGTGGTCACGTCGGCGATGAAGGTGATGGCCAGCCAGGTGAGGATCACGAGCAGCCCGCGAACGGCATCCCGACCCGACCCCCAGCGGAACAACGCATAGGTGAGGACCAACGTGGCCGACACGCTCGACGGCAGGACGCCCTGGGTGCCCGTGGCCATCCGGACGAGGTCGATCACGATCAACGTGCCGAAGGCGACCAGGACTGCGAACAAGGGGTGGGTGCGGCGCCAGGGAAGGGGTGCGACCGCTGCGAGCGTCGCGATGAGGAGCAGGGGAACGGGCGCCATGCCGTCGCGAAGGACTGCCTCGTTGAGGGCCCAGCCGACGAAGGCCGCGACGAGGGCCCAGTCGCCCGCACCGGTCTCCGGCGGGTTCGCGGGTCGAGGTTCGACCCACAGCGAGCGCAGTGCGTCAGTGGCCACCCGGTCAGCGTAGGCATCGCGCGTCGGCGGCGTATCCGCCGAAAGGCCAACCGGGCTCTTGGGCCAACGGACAGGTCACGTCAGGTCCACGGGTGGATGCGGCCGCGCACGGCATCCGTGACGGTTGTCAGGGTCACCAAACCCCACGACAACGGAGCACCTGATGAGCACGTCCAGCCCCACCGCCGTCCTGGAGGACCTGCGAATGCCCGTGCAGGCCAGGCTCGGCGCAGCCTGGACGAGCTTCATGTTCCTCTACGTCTACGTCGACCACCTCTCGCTGTACAAGCCCGGCGTCCTTGACGAGCTGCTGGCCGGGCGGGTGCACGAGTTCGACACCGGCCCGACCTTCGTCGCCATGGGGCTCACGCTCATGGCCGTCCCGATCCTCATGATCGTGCTCTCGATGACCCTGCCGGCCCGGGTGAACCGGGTGGCCAACCTCGTCGTCGCAGGGCTCTACCTGCCGGTCACCGTGTACAACGTCGCGGGCGAACCGACGTCGTACGCCTCCTTCTACGCCCTGTCCATCGGCCTCGAGGTGCTGCTGCTGGCCTACATCGCTCGCTCGGCGTGGGCCTGGCCGCGCCTCGCTACCGCTTCGCATGATGGGCGGCGCGAACTCGCCCCGTATCATTGGGGGTGACGGCGCGGATGCCGCCGGGTCAGGAGGCCACGATGACGACGTTCGCTGGTGATGGCGGCCTGTTCGTGAGTGATCCGCTGGTGATCGGGCTCCTGGTGCTGCTGGCTGTCGTCCTGGGGTTCGGCCTGACCGTGACGTTCATCGTGTGGCGGCTGGTTCGGGGTGTGCGCCGCTGGGTGGCCCGGCGACGGGGAGTGGCTGCCGCGCAACCGCGGATGGTGCGCAAGCCCGGGCCCGCGCGTGACGTCGCCAAGCTGCGTCGAGAACTGAGCGACGAGGTGTCGGCGGCCGAGCTGATGCTGTCTCGCGCCAAGAACGGCAGGGTGTTCGTCGCCGACGCGCAGACCCTGCTCGACGACCTCAAGGTCGGCGCCGCATCGCTCGATGCCAACATGGCCAGCGTCCAGAACTACTCGGATGCCGCTCAGCAGCGCGCGGCCCTGGAGGTGCTGCGGCCCCAGGTCGCGAAGCTCATCGAGACCAGCTACCTGGCGCGGCAGACCTTGCTGCAGACCGAGATCGCCGACCGCGAACGACACCTCACCGACCTCAGCGACCACGTCGAGCGGCAGGCCGAAGCCTTGAAGATCTACCGCGACGAGTCGCACAGCCTCAACCTGGGCGATCTGCACGAGGGCCCGGCCCGCTCGGGCGGCTCGCAGCCCACGGGGGCGCCCGGCCCACGGTGACGCCCGACCCACGGCCAGCGGCGCAGGCGATCGAGCTGGTCACCGCCGTCGCCGATGCCTCGGTAGACTGATCGGGACGACTGGCGAGGGTGGGGCACCACCGGGAAGTCACACGTCGGGACGCATCGCCCGCCTGGGTGCCCCGCAGCGTGACCGACCCGACCCCGCAAGGAGCCCACCATGGCTGTCGAAGTGTCCACCCCCGGCCCCACGCAGGACGTCCGGCCGGTGCGCCGCGCCCTGATCTCGGTGTTCGACAAGGCAGGGCTGGACGACCTCGTCCGCGGCCTCCACGAGGCCGGGGTCGCCCTGGTCTCCACCGGTGGGTCGGCCGCCCTCATCGAGTCGCTCGGCCTGCCCGTCACCAAGGTCGAGGAGCTCACCGGTTTCCCCGAGTGCCTCGAGGGCCGGGTCAAGACGCTGCACCCGCTCGTGCACGCCGGCATCCTCGCCGACACCCGCAAGCCCGACCACGTCGCCCAGCTCGCCGAGCTCCGTGTCGAGGCCTTCGACCTCGTCGTCGTCAACCTCTACCCGTTCGCCGACACGGTGGCGTCGGGGGCCGCGGCTGACCAGATCGTCGAGAACATCGACATCGGCGGCCCCTCGATGGTGCGCGCCGCGGCCAAGAACCACCCCAGCGTCGCCGTGGTCACCGACCCGTCGACCTACGGTGACGTGCTGGATGCCGTGCGCGGCGGCGGGTTCACGTTCGCCCAGCGTCAGCGCCTCGCGGCCCAGGCGTTCGTGCACACCGCGACCTACGACGTGGCAGTCGCGTCGTGGATGGGCAATGCCTACACCGACACCTCGGAGGGAACCGGCTTCCCGGCCTGGGCCGGCGCGACGTGGGACAAGGCGGCGGTGCTGCGCTACGGCGAGAACCCGCACCAGCGGGCGGCCCTCTACACCAACGGTTTCCAGCCCCAGCCCGGCCTCGCGCAGGCGACCCAGCTGCACGGCAAGGAGATGTCGTACAACAACTACATCGACGCCGACGCCGCGGTCCGAGCCGCCTACGACCATGGCGACCAGCCCACGGTGGCCGTGATCAAGCACGCCAACCCCTGCGGCATCGCTGTCGGCACCGACATCGCCGATGCCCACCGCAAGGCCCACGAGTGTGACCCGGTCTCGGCGTTCGGCGGCATCATCGCCACCAACCGCCCCGTGACCGTCGAGATGGCCCGCACCGTCGCCGACATCTTCACCGAGGTCGTCGTCGCCCCCGGGTTCGACGACGACGCCCTCGAGGTGCTCACGGCGAAGAAGAACGTGCGCCTCCTGCGGTGCGCGGCCCCCGGCCGCGGTGGCGTCGAGACGCGCCCCATCAGCGGTGGGCTGCTCATGCAGCAGCGCGACGGCGTCGACGCCGTGGTCCGCGGCGACGACGACACGGTCAGCGGCGGCGACGACGTCGTGAACTGGCGCCTGGTCTCCGGCGATCCGGCCGACGAGGCGACCCTGGCAGACCTCCAGTTCGCCTGGCGGGCGGTGCGCGCGGTGAAGTCCAACGCCATCCTGCTCGCCCGCGGCGGTGGCTCGGTCGGCATCGGCATGGGCCAGGTCAACCGGGTCGACTCCTGCCACCTCGCCGTCTCCCGCGCCGGTGAGGACCGCGCGCGAGGTGCCGTCGCGGCATCCGACGCGTTCTTCCCGTTCGCCGACGGGCTCCAGGTGCTGCTCGACGCCGGCGTGCGCGCCGTCGTCGCCCCCGGTGGGTCGATGCGCGACGCAGAGGTGATCGAGGCTGCTCAGGCCGCCGGCGTGACCATGTACTTCACCGGGACGCGGCACTTCGCCCACTGAGGCACTGGGCGTCCCTGCGGCGACCTATCGGTCGATCGGGGGGACGGGCGCGGCGCATCGGGGTCAGCGGGTGGCGGCGTGCCGGGGGGTGGTGTCCGGCACGCGCCGCGGGCGCAGCCGGTGCACGAGCCACTCGAGCGGACCGGTGCCCCACCAGCGGTCCAGGGCCCAGCAGGCACCGACCACGACGACGAGGCTCGAGCCGAGGATCCACCACGCGTCGTCCGGGGCGCCGTCACGCAGGACCGACAGCAGCGCGAGCCAGAGGATCTGCACGGTGTAGGCCGTCAGGGCCAGCCGTCCAGTCGCCAGCACCGGCTCGAGCACCCGGCGCAGCGAGAACCGTTCCGCAAGGGCGAGCATGATGAACGACGCCACCACGCTGCCCGTCGCCAGGAGGGTGGCCCCGATGACCTCGGCGGTGGTGCCGCTGTACGCGGCCGAGCCGGATGCCGTCCCCGCGCCGAGACGGTAGGCCGCCAGGCTCGTTGCGAAGAGCGCCCCCGCCACGACCCAGGCCTGCGGCAGGTGCGTCACCTGGTGCAGGACCGCCGCCAGGGCCAGCCCTCCGAGTGCCATGGGCAGCAGGGTGGCCAGCCGGTAGGCGTCACCCGTGGCCACCCACCCCATGAGGTCGTCCAGCCACCCCGGCCACGTCGCGATGTTCTCGTTCGCGGCGAGTCGGGCCCGGTCGACGACCACCGGTGCCACGACGGCGAGGCCAACCGCGAGACCCACGGTGAGCACCGGCATCCGGCGCAGCAGCAGGGCCAGCGGTGCCAGCACGATGACGAGCACGCCGAGGTGGGGCAACACGATGATGACCTGGTCGTACAGCCGCTGCAGCAGGATGCCGAGCAGGATGAGGATGAGGCCGCGCTGGAGGTTGTCGCCGAGGAACCGGTCGGGGTGGGGGGAGCGGTCGCGCAGGTGGATGCCCATCGACGTGCCGATGATGACGGCGAAGAGCGGCGCCGTGAGGTACTCCGTGATGGTGGCAGGGCCGCCGACCGGGCTGAGGTGCGCGACGAGCATCGACACGACGGCCAGGCCGCGAGCGGCATCCAGCCCGTCGAGGCGGGTGCGGCGCCCGTGGTGGCCGGCCGCCGGGATGGTCACGGAGACGCGCATGGGCGAAGTCTGCCGGTCGAGAGGAGGCAACACGCCGTCTGCACCATGATGCAGACGGCGTGTTGCCTCCTCTCGACGAGGTGGGTCAGGTCGTCGGGGGGCGGTACCCCGTCGGCTCACCCGAGCCCAGGTCGACGATCGCCGCGACCGGGCCGCCACCCTCAGGGCCCTGGTGCGCGGCCGACACCGACACGAACACCGCCGGGTCACCCGTCACCGAGGCCGTGACGCCACCGACGCACGACTTGATCTGGCGGTGCCAGTGCACGTCGGAGTCGTCGAGCATCGCGTTGCGACGGCCGGCGACCTGGCCGTCGAGGCTGGCCTCGCACTTGAGGAAGACGTTGACCAGGCGCCCCTCGAGGTCGCTGCGGTGCGGGCGCTCGGGGAGGTCGAGGCCGGCATCCTTGATCGCCGCCCAGATGCCGTCCTGGTCGAGGGCGTCGTTCATCACCGAGTGGCCGATGCGGTAGCGACCGCCGACACCGCGCGCGTTGCCGACGACGACGACCTGCGCCTGGTCGAGCTCGACGCCCGAGGAGCACGAGGCGACCGAGGAGAACAGCTCGCGGTTGTGCATGACGTCGGCATCGGTCGGCATCTCGATCTCGCCGAGGGCGACGGCGATGCCGAGCGCGGTGCAGCCGTTGGACAGGTCCATCGACTCGTGGGTGTGCTCGGTCCAGACCTGCTTGCCGCGGGCCTTCGCGTCACGGATGGTGTGGATGGTCAGCAGCGGGGTCTTGGTCTGCACGTAGTGCACGTCGGCCGGGTCGGTGATGCCGGCGCGCTCCATGGCGACCTTCACGGCATCCGCGACCTTGGAGACCATCGAGGTGTACCCGATCTCCTCGGGCAGCAGGTGCTCGGACATCGCGAACCCGACGGTCAGGCGCGGCTCGTCGGTCTGCTCGGCCTTGTCGGCGGGCACGGTCGCGAAGATGGTCGCGTGGGGGCTGATCACGCCGTCGGTGCCGCCCGACCACACGATCGGGATCTCCTTGACGGCGGCCGGGTCGGCACCCTTCTCGACGAGGATCTCGCGGAAGGCGCGGTCGGCGATGATGCGGGTGTAGTCGTTGACCCCGCCGTTGCCCTCGGTCTTCCCGATGACCGCGATGACGCGGCTGGCCTCGAACACGCCCTCGTCGATGAGCTTGCCCAGCTCGGAGGCGTCGGACACGGTGTGCAGCGGGACCTTGCGGACCTCGATGGCGTCAGGCACGGTGCGGGTTCCTTTCGTGGATGCCGGGGGGCGGCTCGGTGGGTCTGGTGCGGTTGGGGGTCAGTCGGGGTCGACGACGGTGCCGAAGCTGCCCTCGACGGCGTCGGTGATGTGGGTGAGGGACGTGATGACGCTGCGCGGCCCGCCGCCGGCGACGAAGCGGATGGCGGCGTCCACCTTGGGGCCCATCGACCCCGACGCGAACTGGCCGTCGGCGGCGTGGGCCCGAAGCTGCGAGACCGTCACGCGGCCGAGGTCGCGCTGGGTGGGGGTGCCCCAGTCGACGGCGGCGTGGTCGACGTCGGTGGCGATGACGAGGACGTCGGCGCCGATGGTGCGGGCGAGCAGGGCCGCGGTGAGGTCCTTGTCGATGACGGCCTCGACGCCGCGCAGCCGACCGGCGGCGTCGCGCACGACGGGGATGCCGCCGCCGCCAGCCGCGACGACGACGTGGCCGGCCTCGAGCAGGGTGAGCAGGGCCGGGACGTCGAGCACCTCGAGGGGTTCGGGGGAGGCGACGACGCGGCGCCAGCCTTTCTCGCCGCGGTCCTGCCAGACCTGGCCGTGGTCGATCATCGGCTGGGCCTGCGCGTGGCTGAGGTAGCGACCGATGGGCTTCGTGGGGTGGGTGAACCCGGGGTCGTCACGGTCGACGAGGGTGCGGGTGACGATGGCTGCGACCGGGCGGCGAGTGCCAGTGGCGGCCAGGGCGTCGTCGAGGGCGTCGAGGATCGTGAAGCCGAGGGTGCCCTGGGTCTGGGCGCCGCACCAGTCGAGCGGCACCGGCGGGACGACGTGCGCGGCGAGCTCGTTCTTGACCAGCAGGTTGCCCACCTGGGGGCCGTTGCCGTGGGTGATGACGAGCTCGTGACCGGCGGCGACGAGCCGGGCTGCCGCGGTCATCGCGACCTCCACCGCAGCGATCTGGGCTGCCGGGGTCGCGCTGCCGTCGGGCGCGGTCATGGCGTTGCCGCCCAGCGCGAGAACTACCCGCATGGCACGCCCTCCTTGGCTGGCTCTGCTCGTGGTTCCGGGGGGTCCCGGGGTCTCGACACTAGAAGCCGCCGCAGAGGCAGGCGTTGTCAGGACCTGCCCAATGGGGCTCCATCGGTTGGCAAGTTGTTGCGCCCCCTCTCGGCGATGAGTGCGGAAGTGGCTGCCCCGGCAACCACTTCCGCACTCACGGCGATGGATGAGGGATGCTGTGCGGCATGACTGCTCGCCGTGCTGCTGACCGCACCTGGCTCGTCGCGCTCGCGGCCTCGCTCTGGGGTCTGTCGGCCCTGTGGCGGGGCCCGCTCGCCAAGGAGTACCCGGCCCTGGCCATCGTCTTCTGGGAGCACCTCGTCCTCGTCGTGCTCGTCAGCCCGTGGATCGTGCCGGCCGTGCGCCGGGTCCTCGCCGCCAGCACGCGCACCAAGGTGAGCGTGCTCGTCATCGGCGCGGGCTCCTCGGCCCTCGCCACGACGTTGTTCACCGCGGCGTTCCGGCTCGGCGACCCCATCACGCCGCAGGTGCTGCAGAAGCTCCAGCCGCTCATCGCCATCGCCCTCGCAGCGCTGGTGCTGGGGGAGCGGCTGCGCCGCAGCTACGCCGTCTTCGCCCTGCCGGCCATCCTCGGTGCGTGGCTGCTGGCCTTCGCCGACCCGATGGGCGTCAGCGTGTCCAGTGCCCAGGCTGCCGCCCTGGCCGTCGGCGCCGCCGCCCTCTGGGCCGCCGGCACCGTGCTCGGCCGGGCCGCCAGTGCCGAGCTGCGCTTCTCCGACCTCACCGCGCTGCGCTTCACCGTCGGCCTGGTGACCCTGCTCGCCATCAGCGGTGTCACGTCGACCCCGCTCGCCATCGGGGTCGACGCGGCGCCGCGGATCCTCCTGCTCGCCCTGTTCCCCGGTCTGCTGGCGCTGGTTCTCTACTACCGCGCGCTCGGACACACCCCCGCCTCGCGGGCGACCCTGGCCGAACTCGCCTTCCCGCTCACTGCGGCCGTCGTCGGCATCGTGGCCTTCGACGCGAGCCTCACCGGGTCGCAGTGGGTCGGCTTCGCGCTCGTCCTGGCCTCCGTCGTCGGCCTCGCACTGCACGAGCAGCGCAGCAGCCGCCCGTCCGTCGCGGTGCCCGACGACGCCCGGGAGGCGCTCACCGCCGCCCGCTGACCGGCATCCGGATGCGCGGCTACAGGGCGCGCCAGCGGGCGTGGCGGGCCTGGAGCCGGGTCTCCGGTGGGAGGGCGACGAGGTCGCCGAGCTCGTGCCGGATCGCCTGCGCCATCCGGCGGCAGTAGGCCTCGGGCTCCTGGGCGGCGTCCGGGTGCTCGGCGACGATGCGGTCGACGATGCCGGCCTCGAGCAGGTCGAGTGAGCGCACCCGTTGCTGCGTCGCGAGCTCCGGGGCGCGATCGGGCGTGCGGTGCAGGATCGCCGAGGCGCCCTCGGGTGGCAGCGGCGAGAGCCACGAGTGCTGGGCGCACACGACGCGGTCGGCGGGCATGAGCGCCAGCGCCCCACCGCCGGTGCCCTGCCCGAGCAGCACGCACACCGTCGGCACCGGGAGCACGACGAGCTCGGCCAGGCAGCGGGCGATCTCACCGGCCATGCCACCCTCCTCGGCCTCCTTCGACAGCGCCGCACCGGCGGTGTCGATGACGCTGACGAGCGGCAGCCCGAGCTCGGTCGCGAGCTTCATGCCGCGTCGGGCCACCCGCAGGCCCGAGGGGCCGAGCGGCGCCTCCGCCCGCTCGGCGCGGCGGTCCTGCCCGAGGACGACACACGGCATCCCCCCGAAGCGCGCCAGCGCGAGGAAGAGGCTGCGGTCCCACTCACCGGCGCCCGTGCCGAACAGCGGCAGCACGTCGGTCGCGCCGAGCTTGAGCAGGGCGCGCACCCCCGGGCGCTCGGGGTCACGCGAGCGGGTGACCGACTCCCACGCGGGCAGGTCGGGCAGCGGCTCGCGCGGCACCGCGGGCACGGGCTCGGTGTCGTGCGGTGCGAGCACGAGGTCGAGGAACCGACCCGCGATCGGAGGGAGCGCCTCGACGGGCAGCACGGCGTCGAGCAGCCCGTGCTCGTACAGGTTCTCGGCGGTCTGCACGTCGGCCGGGAACGGCTCACCGTAGAGGGCCTCGTAGACCCGGGCGCCGAGGAAGCCGATCGTCGCGCCCGGCTCGGCGACCGTGACGTGGCCGAGTGACCCCCACGAGGCGAGCACCCCGCCGGTCGTGGGGTGGCGCAGGTAGGTGATGTACGGCAGCTGCGCCGCCTTGAACGCGGCCACCGCGCCCGAGATCTTCACCATCGTCACGAACGCCGGGGTGCCCTCCTGCATGCGTGTCCCGCCGGATGCCGGGGCGGCGAACAGCGGGACCCGCTCGCGGGTGGCCCGCTCGAACGCGAGCGTCACCCGCTCGGCCGCCGCGCGCCCGATCGAGCCGGCGAGGAAGGTGAACTCACCGACGATCACGGCGACCCGGTGCCCGTGGATGCGCCCTTCACCGGTGATGATCGACTCGTCCGTGCCGGCCCGCTCAGCGGCTGCTGCGAGCTCGGCGGCGTAGGTGCTTCCGGGTGGGGCAACCTCGAGCGGGGCCTGGTCCCACGAGACGAACGAGCCCTCGTCGAGCACCTCGGCCAGCAGCTCGTGCGCGCCGGGGCGGCGCGGGCGCTCGCTCACTGCGCGTCCTTCTCGTCCAACCAGGCGCGCACGCGCTCGTTGTGCTCACCGAGCCGTGGCGGGTGCAGGTGTTCGCTGCGCCCGCCCGCGAAGGTGTTGTCGTCGAACCGGATCGGCGGCCCGGGGATCTCGATCTGCCCGAGCACCGGGTGCTCGACGTCGATGACGAGGCCTTGGCTGCGGGTCTGGTCCCAGTCGTAGACGCGGTCGAGGGTCCGCACCTCGCCCGCGGGGATGCCGAGCTCGGCCAGGCGCTCCATGAGGGTCGCGTGGGGAAGGTCGGCGAACGCCGCGTTGAGGGTCTCGATGACGAGCTCGCGGTTGCCGACGCGCTCGCGGTTGGTGGCGAAGCCGGGGGCGAACGGGTCGAGGCCGAAACCCTCGGCGAGCTTGACCCACAGGCCCTCGCTGCCGCAGGCGAGCTGGATCATGCCGTCGGCGCAGGTGAACAGGCCGTACGGGCAGATCGACGGGTGGTGGTTTCCCCCGGCCGCCCCGACCTCACCGGCCACCGTGTAGCGGGTGCCCTGGAAGGCGTGCACCCCGACGATCGAGGCGAGCAGCGAGGTGCGCACGACCCTGCCCTTGCCGGTGCGGTTGCGCTCGTGCAGGGCCGAGACCACCCCGTAGGCGCCGTACATGCCGGCGAGCAGGTCGCCGATCGGCACCCCGACGCGCTGCGGGTGCTCGGGGTCGGCGCCCGTGAGGGACATCAGCCCGCCCTCGCCCTGCGCGATCTGGTCGTAGCCGGCGCGGCCACCCTGCGGGCCGTCGTGCCCGAAACCGCTGATCGAGAGCAGCACAAGGCCGGGGTTGAGCTCGTGGAGGCGCTCGACGCTGAAGCCGAGCCGGTCGAGCACCCCGGGACGGAAGTTCTCGAGCAGCACGTCGGCGTGGGTCACCAGGCGGGCGAGCGTCTCGCGGCCGTCGTCGGTCTTCAGGTCGAGGGTCACCGACTCCTTGTTGCGGTTGCACGACAGGAAGTACGTCGACACCGGCTCGTCGTCGGGCCCGACGAAGGGTGGCCCCCAGCCGCGGGACTCGTCCCCGCCACCGGGGTTCTCGACCTTGATGACCCGAGCCCCCATGTCGCCGAGCATCATCGCGCAGTGTGGCCCGGCCAGTGCTCGGGTGAGGTCGATGACGACGACGTCGTCGAGGGGTCCGGCCACGGTGGCTCCTGGCGTCGCTGGAAGGAGAGGGGGATGCCGTCAACCTAGCCACGCGGCATCCGGCGTCGTTCGGCAGGGCGGGCCGTCATTGGCCGTGAATGGCTGTCAGGTTGTGCCAGCGGGATCGTCCGTGACGTGGCGGGTCATGAACTCCCAGGCCACGGCGTGCGCGATGGCGACGAGCAGGATGAGCATCGTCGCCTCGGCCTGGAGAGGGGTGAGGCCCACCGTGCCTGCCAGCTCGGGTGCGACGCCGACGACGGCGATCACCGCGTAGAGCACGGCACTGGCCCACCACAGCCGGGCGAAGATCCCGGCATCCGGATCATCCCGTCCGGCCGCAGCAACCGCACGGTTCCGAGGGCACCGACGGCAGCGATGACGACGAAGCTCGCTCGCCAGAACAGCGGGACCTCGGTGCCGCCGACCTGGGCGAACAACCCCATCAGGGCGGGTAGCAGGAACGACAGGTAGACGGCTCCGACGCGGCGGCGGGTGGCCGGGTCACGCAGCCAGGGGCGGTTGCGCTCGACGACGGTCCACCAGAGGCCGACGAGGGTGAAGCACGTCGCGGAGAACAGCGCGTAGAAGGTGCTGACGTCCACGGAGGCCTCCTCGTCGGGGTCTGCCCGTCAGTCTGCCGGTCAGTAGGCCGTGCGGTCGAGCCTGGCCCGCCAGGCGTCGAACGGCTCCTCAGATCGTGCCGTCGGGTGGTGATCGCGCCGCAGCGGCCACGCCCCCGAGTCGGGCGCGGCATCGAACAGGGCGTGGAAGGCGGCGTCGTCGAACCCTGCGGCGGCCGCGGCGTGCCGGTCCGCGGCAAAGACCACCGCATCGAGGCGAGCCCACAACGACGAGGCGAGGCAGAGCGGGCACGGCTCGCACGAGGCGTAGATCGTGGCGCCCATGAGGGCGAAGTCGCCGACCTGCCGACAGGCGTTCCTGATGGCCACGACCTCGGCGTGGGCAGTGGGGTCGAGGTCCGCGGTGACCCGGTTGGCACCCTCGCCGATGACCACCCCGTCGCGCACGACCACGGCGCCGAAGGGCCCGCCGTCGAGGCCGACGTTCTCCACGGCCAGGTCAACGGCGCGGTCCAACCAGATCTGACCATCGCTCATGCCGGGATCGTCTCATCCGCGCCCTCGGGACAGGC
>JAGNQK010000262.1 GCA_017989115.1 Dermatophilaceae bacterium
GCCTTCTTGGCCATCGCGGACTTCTTGTTCGCGGCCTGGTTCTTGTGGATGACGCCCTTGCTCGCAGCCTTGTCGAGCTTGATCGAGGCGACCCGCAGGGCCTCCTTGGTGGCGTCGACGTCGCCGGAGTCGGCGGCCTCGCGGAACTTGCGGATGGCCGTCTTGAACTCGGACTTCACTGCCTTGTTGCGCTCGGTCGCTGCGCGGTTGGTCTTGATGCGCTTGAGCTGGGACTTGATGTTCGCCACTGGTGTCGTCTGTGCTTTCTTCTGGGTCGGATGCCGTTAGAGGGCGGCAGTCGCGTGTCGGGACCGGACGTGGGGACATCCGTGGTTGACCCGCGCTGGGTGGTGCTGTCGTGCGCGCACGACCTCAAGCGCGCACGCAAGGGTCAAACTTACCAGCGGTCCCGCAACGGAGCCAAAACGGCGGCGTCAGGCGTGATTGCGCGAGTGCTGCCCGGTGATCGTGAGGACCACGCGCTCCACGGCGTAGACCGGGTCGCGCCCGCCACCCTTGACCTCGAAGTCGGCCGCGGCCAGGGCCTGCAGGCTCACGGCCAGCCCTTCCGCGGTCCAGCCCCCGAGGGCCCGGCGGGCCTTGTCGACCTGCCACGGGGCCATGCCGACGTCGCGCGCCACGTCGGCCGATCGGCCCCGACCGGCAGAACCCACCTTGATGAGCTGGCGCACCTGCTGGGCCAGGACTGCGACTATCGGCACCGGGTCGACCCCGACGGCGATGGCGTGCCGCAGCAGGCGCAAGGCCTCCCCGGTGTCACCGACCATGGTGGCGTCGGCGACCCGGAAACCCGTCGCCTCGACCTTCCCCCCGTGGTAGGTCATGACGACCTTCTCGTCGATGACCCCCGTGGTGTCGTCGACGAGCTGCTGGCAGGCGGCCGCCAGCTCACGCACGTCCTTGCCGACGGCCTCGACGAGCGCGTGCACGGCCTCGGCGGTGGTCTTGCGGCGGGAGCGGCGGAACTCGTGGCGGCGAAGTCGGCCTTGTCGCGGTCGGTCTTGATGGCCGGTGCGTCGATGACTCTCGCCCCGTTGCCGCGCAGGGTGTCGAGCACCTTCTTGCCGCGCGCGCCCCCCTTGTGGGTGACGACGAGGGTGAGGTCGGGCTCGGGTTCGCCGGAGAGGGCGGCCAGCAGATCGGTCTGGAGGTCGTCGGCGGCCTCGTCGAGGTCGTGGACGACGATGCACTTCGCGCCGCCGAACAGTGACGGGCTCGCATGCAGCAGGAGCTCACCCGGTGTGTACGCCGCCGCGTAGAGCCGGATCGTCTCGAGGTCGGGCGCAGTGACCTTGAGGTCGTCGATGGTCTGGGCCAGCCCGCGCTCCGCGAGCACCTGCTCGGGCCCGGCGATGAGGACGTACGGGGGCACCCGGTGGTGCACCGCGACCTCGTCCGTCATGGGCGCCACTCTGCCACGTCGCCCCGACACCCCTCACGGCCGCGACAGCCGCGACGGGGGCGTCACGACACCGGGTCGTCGCCCCACTGCTGCCGCTCGCCGAATCCGCGGTTTCCGCACTCTTGGGGTTCCGCGGTTTCCGCACCCCTGACAGCCCGGATGCCGGGCTCGGCCGTTGTTAGCGTAAGTCGAGTCACGAACCGTGACATCTCCACCGCACAGGGGGTTTGCTCAATGTCCCGTCGTCCCGTCCTCTCGATCAGCACCATCGCCGCTCTCGGCCTCGCCACGCTCATCAGCGCCACACCTGCCGCCGCCGCACCCTCGACATACACCATCGCCGGCGTTGAGATCACCGTGTGCAAGGTGGTCACCAACGAGCGCAAGGGCGCAGCCACGATCTTTCTCGACGTCCTCAACACCAGTGCCGCGACGGCCACCGACGACGGCACGCGCCGAGCCAGCGCCACCGTGAGTCGGACCAAGGGCAACGGCTCGCTGCGCACGGTGAGCCAGTGGAAGGTCGCCCTGGCGCCGGGTGAGGCCGCCGGCGGTTCCGTCAAGGCACAGACCGGCGACGAGATCGCCATCGGTGCGGGCTCCGCGGTCGGGGACGCCGGAGCCGTCTACGAGCTGACCGATCTGCCCACCTGCTGACCGGCCGCCCGAGCCAGTCGCTCACCCACCCCGCCCAGGCAGCCAGCGGCTCGCTCAAGGCACAGTCGGGCGACACGTTCGCCATCGGCGTCGGCCGCGTCGGTGCAGGCGGTGCGGGCGACACCCTCGACCTCGCCGACGTGCCCACCTGCTGACCTGCCGGCCCGGCGCGTCGCGAGCACCTACGCTGGCGGGGTGCAGATCGACCCACCACCGCACCTGCACGACCACCGGCGCATCGTCGTCCACGGCGTCACCGGCACGGGGAAGTCGACGCTGGCCGCACGGCTGGCGACGCTGACCGGCATCCCCCATGTCCCGGTCGACGACCTCATGTGGCAACCGGGGTGGGTCCAGCGTGAACCGCACGAACAGGTGGAGGCGTTGCGCCCGGTCGTCGCGCGCCCCGAGTGGATCCTGGATGCCGTGTGGTCGGCGCCACGCGATCTCGTCCTGGGCCGCACGGAACTGGTCATCGCCCTCGACCTGCCGCGGCACGTCAGCCTGTCGCGGCTCGTGCGCCGAACCACCTCGCGGCTGCTCACCCGCGAGCCGATCTGCGGCGAGAACACCGAGTCGTGGCGCCAGACCTTGTCGCGCGACTCGATCATCGCGTGGCACTTTCGCTCGTTCGCCGACAAGCGCGAGACGACGGCGGCATGGGCGGCGGATGCTGCGGGGCCGCCGGTCGTGCGCCTCACCTCGCGGTCGCAGGTGGACGCCTGGCTCAGGACCCTCGAACTCGCCCACTCGTGAGGGGTGCCGACGTCAGTCGAAGGTGAGGGTGGCTCCCTTGCCGGCCTCCAGCCCCAGACCGGCGAGCCTGGCCGCGAGCACCTCCGTCGGGAGCTCCATCGACTCGCTGAGCTCATCAAGGGTGAGGCCGAGCTCGATGCCGTCGCGCAGCTCCTCGTCCTCCTGCTCGGTCCAGGCGTGCCCGTGCGTGACCGCCGTGCGCGAGGACTCCGGCGGCGGCGGCGCCTCGGCCACCGGGCGATCCGCCGGCACGGGCGCCACGGCATCCGCACCCCGCGCCGTGTCGCCCACCGGCGCCGCGAGCGCGCCCGTCAGCCCGCGCAGGGCGGGCTCGGCCACCGCAAGCGGCGGGTCGGCGATCTCGTCGAGGCGCGCCAGCGCGGACAGCACCATCGCCCGGTCCGAGGTCGGCCAGAACGGCGGCAGCGAGCGCTGGAGGAAGCCGGCGTACCGAGCGGTCATCATCCGGT
>JAGNQK010000263.1 GCA_017989115.1 Dermatophilaceae bacterium
GCGCAGGTCGTGCGGGTCGGCCCGTCAGGGGTCGCTGCCGCCGTCGCCGGGGCGCTGAGCGAGCACGGATGCCGTACCGTCGTCGTCCCGAGCGGCCTGGACCCCTCGTGGCGGGCGGCCGCCGAGGGGGTCGCCCGGGTGCTGTCCGACGACGAGGCGACCACGCACCTCGCCCGCGACGACGTCGATGCCGTCGTCACGGCATCCGCAGTCGGGGTCGCCACGACCGGCACCATCGTCCTGGACCACGGGGCCGACCAGGGGCGACGCGAGCTCACGCTCGTGCCGGACACCCACGTGTGCGTCATCCGGGCCGACCAGGTCGTCCACGACGTGCCCGAGTCGGTGGCCAGGCTGCGGCCCGGGCCCGACGGAGCCCGACCACTGACGTGGATCAGCGGCCCCAGCGCGACGAGTGACATCGAGCTCGAGCGCGTGGAGGGCGTCCACGGCCCGCGGACCCTCGTCGTCGTCCTCGTCGAGGGAGCGGACGCGTGAACCCCTTCGCCGCCGCACTCGAGGACCCTGATCGGCTGCACACCCGGGCGAGCGACCGGCTGAAGATGATGCACGACGCGTCGCACTACGCCCTGCTCCCGCAGGCCGTGGCCGAGCCCGTTGACGCCGCAGAGGTCGGGCGCCTGTTCGCGGTGTCGGCCGCGCACGGCATCCCCATGACGTTCCGCTCCGGGGGAACCAGCCTGTCCGGACAGGCCGGCACCGATGGCATCCTCGTCGACACCCGCAGGCACTTCCGCAGCATCGACGTCCTCGACGACGGCCTGCGCGTGCGCGTCGGGCCGGGTGCCACCGTGCGGTCGGTCAACGCCCGCCTGGCGCGGCACGGACGCAAGCTGGGGCCGGACCCGGCCAGCGAGATCGCGTGCACCCTCGGCGGGGTCGTCAACAACAACAGCAGCGGCATGGCCTGTGGCACTGCGGCCAACACGTACAACACCCTGGACTCGCTGGTGCTCGTGCTGCCGAGCGGCACGGTGCTCGACACCGGTGCGACGGACGCCGACGAACGGCTCCGCCAGCTCGAACCCGAGCTGTATGCCGGGCTGGACCGGCTCCGAGACCGCGTCCGGGGCAACCCGGCGTCGGTGCGCCTGCTGGAGCAGCAGTTCTCGATGAAGAACACGATGGGCTACGGCCTGAACTCCTTCCTCGACCACACCCGGCCGGTCGACGTGCTCGCGCACCTGGTGGTCGGGAGCGAGGGGACGCTGGCCTTCGTGGCGTCGGTGGTGATGCACACCGTTCCGCTCCTTCCGCACGCGATGACCGGGCTGCTGGTCTTCGACGACCTCGCCGGCGCGACCGGCTCCCTGACCGCGATCCTCGAGACCGCCCCGGCGACGATCGAGCTCCTGGACGCGGTGTCGCTACGTGTCGGACAGGCCGACCCCAGGGCCGACGACGTCCTCAAGCGCATCGACGTGGACCGGCACGCGGCGCTGCTGGTGGAGTACCAGGCCGGTACCGCGGACGAGGTGGCAGCGCTGGGCCGGCTCGCGCTCCCCGCGCTGACCCGGCTACCCCTCAGCTCGCCGGCGGCGCTCGCGTCGGATCCCGCGTCCCGTGCGCGCCTGTGGAACACCCGCAAGGGCCTGTATGCCGCGGTGGCCGGTGCGCGCCCGACGGGCACCACCGCCCTGCTCGAGGACATCGTGGTGCCGGTTCCGGCCCTGCTGCCGACGTGCGAGCGGCTGATCGAGCTGTTCGCACGGCACGGCTACGAGGACAACGTCATCTTCGGCCACGCCAAGGACGGCAACATCCACTTCATGCTCAACGAGCGGCTCGAGGGGGGCCGCATGGACCGCCTGTCGGCGTTCACCGACGAGATGGTGGAACTGGTGCTCGGGTTCGACGGGTCGCTCAAGGCCGAGCACGGGACGGGGCGCATGATGGCGCCCTTCGTGCGACGGCAGTACGGCGACGAGCTGCACGACGTGATGAAGGAGGTCAAGGAGCTCTTCGACCCGCTCGGCGTGCTGAACCCGGGCGTCATCATCAGCGACGACCCCGAGGCCCACACCCGCAACGTCAAGGTGACGCCGACGGTCGAGGAGGAGGTCGACCGGTGCGTGGAGTGCGGGTACTGCGAACCCGTGTGCCCCAGCCGCGACCTGACCACCACGCCACGGCAGCGGATCGTGCTGCGCCGCGAGATGCAGGCCGCTGCCGCTGCCGGCGACCTGGCGCTCCTGAACGAGCTCGAGCGTGACTTCGAGTACGACGCCGTCGAGACCTGCGCGGTGGACGGCATGTGCCAGACCGCCTGCCCCGTCGACATCAACACCGGTGACCTCACCAAGCGGCTGCGGGCAGAGGCGGTGGGCCCGATGGCGAGCCGTGGCTGGCGCCTGGCGGCCGGACACTGGGGCGCCACGACACGGGTGGCCTCGGCGGCGCTGACGATGGCGCGAGTGCTGCCGGATCCCGTGGTGCTCGTCCCGAACGCTCTCGTGCGCAGGGCGGGTGACGACGACGTGGTGCCGTTGTGGTCCCCGGATCTGCCCGGCGGCGGACGACAGCGGCCGGAGGGACGGGCTCCCTGGGCACCCGCGGTGAGCGAGCGGGGGGAGGGCCCGCGCGAGGCCGTGTACTTCTCGGCATGTGTGGGAACCCTCTTCGGCCCCACCGACGCCGGCCCCGGAGTGCGGGGCGCCTTCCTGTCCCTGTGCCGACGTGCTGGTGTCGTTCTCGTGGCGCCGGGAAACCTTCCCGGCCTGTGCTGTGGCACCCCGTGGCGCTCCAAGGGCATGCTCGAGGGCGCACAGGCCATGGAGCAGCGGGTGGCGGCATCCCTGTGGGAGGCCACGCGTGGTGGTGAGCTGGACGTGGTCAGTGACGCGGCCTCGTGCACCGAGGGCCTGGTGACCACGCTCTCCCACGCCGCCGAGACGGATGCCCGGTACGCCGGCATCCGGGTCGTGGACGCAGTGGCGTACGTGGCGGCCGAGCTGCTGCCGGAGCTGCCGAGGACGCAGCCCCGGCTCCAGAGGCTGGCGCTGCACCCGACCTGCTCGTCGACCCAGCTGGGCCTCGACCCGGCGCTGATGACCGTGGCGCGCGCCGTCGCGGACGAGGTGTTCGTGCCCGACTCGTGGGGCTGCTGTGGCTTCGCGGGGGACCGCGGGCTGCTGCACCCGGAGCTGACGGCCTCTGCCACGCAGGTGCAGTCCGCGCAGATCGCGCAGGCCGGGCCCTTCGACGCCTACGCCTCGTGCAACCGCACGTGCGAGCTCGGCATGACGCGTGCCACCGGCCAGCAGTACCAGCACGTTCTCGA
>JAGNQK010000264.1 GCA_017989115.1 Dermatophilaceae bacterium
TGGTCGATGGTGCGCATCGCCTCGATGGCCGAGCGGGAGAACTCCATGAGCCCCGTGGCCAGCTCGGGTCGCACCCCACTGGCCGAGGCCAGACCCTTGACCGGGGTGATCCTCCCCTCGAGGGTCGAGATGCGTTCTCCGTAGACCACCGTGCGGGCCAGTTGCTGCTCGATCATCCCGATGCGCGCCCCGTACCCGCTCTGGTCGAAGGCGCCGTCGCGCATCGTGCTGAACTCCTTGGTGAGCCCCTGAAGGCCTCCGTCGAACTCCCGTAGCGCTCCCTCGAAGCCCTTGAGCTGACGGTCGACCGTGCCGCTCAGCACCTGCACCTCGGCCACGGCCGCCTTCGCTGCCGGGATGGCCGTGCCCGCGTCGCGCACCGAGCGCACGGCCGGAACCCGGGCCATCCCGACGGCCACGCCGGCCGCGTCCGTGAGCACGAGCACCTCATCGGACGGGCTGAACGACAACGTCGGTTCGACCCCCACGGCATCCTTGACCGCCGTCATCGCGATCGCCGAGACGTTCGCCTCGACCCCGAGGTCCTTGATCGTCTGGGTGAGGGTCGCCACGACGTCGGTGCCCTTGTAGCCGAGCAGACCGCCCGCCTGGAGCACACCGTCATCGAGGAAGTTCAGGTGCTCGGTGCCGTAGAAGATGGACGGGTCGTCCACGAGGTAACGCGTCGGGTCGGGGTTGATGTAGATCCCGGGATCGATGGTGAAGTAGTCCTCCGGCGGGAACGGGACCTCGAAGAACTCCCCGGGGAAGGGCACGTTGATGCACTCGCCCCTCATGACGATCTTGCCCTTCGGGCAGAACCGGATGGGCGGGTCGACGATGACGCCACCCGTCGATGGCGGGGTGGGCGGTGGGGTCGGCGGCGCGTAGCCCGAGATGATCGCCTCGAGCCGGTCCTTGACCAGGGCGCAGGGCGACTCGCACGAGCCGCCGAGCAGGCTGGTCGTGAGGCCGGTCGGCGGTTCCCACACGTGCCGGTAGCGGCAGCTGAAGGTCGCGACGCTGCCCGCACGGGTCACGTGGCCGACGACCACCCCAGGTGTCGTCGTGTCGCGCTGGCACGACGTGGCGAGCAGGGCGCGACAACGCAGCAGGTCCATCGTCGCGAAGAGCACCATGTTCAACCAGGCGACCTTGTAGCCCTTGACCCCGGCGAGGTCGGAACTCGGGATGCTCGTGCCCTCGAGCAGGGAGATGAGCGCCGGGTCGACCAGCGGGCCGCCCGGCGCGTTCTTCAGCAGGTCGCGGACCTGGTCACGCAACGTCGAGTAGGCCGTGAGCGGCTGCGACGTCTTCGACAGCAGGATCGGGGTGAGCGAGCGCAGCGCGTCGTCGGGGAAGTCGAAACGGGGGCCGGTGACCCGCCCCACCGCGAGGACGAGTTCGACCCCGGCCGTGTGCGTGGTCGAGTGCCCCTTGCAGCTGGATTCCGTGCAGGTCGTGTGCGGCACCCCCGTGTCGGTGGCCCGCAGGATGACGCTCCACCCCTCCTTGGTGCCGTCGATGAACGACCACCCGCCGACGGGCGCCGCGGAGACGAGGTCGATGGTGCGAGCGCTGTCGAGCACGAGCGGTTCACCGCGCTGGTCCACCGCCAGCCCCGGCGAGATGGTGATGACCGAGCCCGAGTCGCTCCCGGCGAGGCCGCAGTTGACGCCGAACCCGGTCATCCGGCCGACCAGCCGGTCGCGGTGGCGCAGGTGGGCGGTGAGCTCGTTCAGCTCGTCGGAGGTCAGGGTCTGTCCCTTGACGAACTCCGGGTACTCGTTGACTGTCATGGTGTGGTCGCCTTCCGCCCTAGTCGTCGGTGGGGAGCGCGCCGATCCCCAGGTGGTCGATGTCGCGTTCGGCGACCGGCGGGCGCTCGGCCGGGCAGCCGTAGAGGTGGATGCCGTCGGCGTGCGAGACGACGGACACCACCGAACACAGCAGTTCGCGCAGCAGCTTCGCCTGCGCCTTGAGGTCGCTCTCGTACGTGGCGAGCCCGGCGCTGCTGGTGTCGGCGAGCACCGCCGGGTCGGCGAAGACGGCGAAGGTGTCGAAGACGTCGGGCCGCACGAAACACACCCGGATGTCGAGGTGGGCCGGGGCGTACCACCGGACGAACTGGGCGATCCCGATCCGCTGCGCGTAGGTCGCCACCGCCGCCGAGACGGGCACGAACAGCGTCGCGGTCGACGGGTCGGGGTCGAAGCCGGGTCCGGCGATCTTGTAGTGCTCGACGAGCACCGGCCGCTCGGTGGTGACGGACAACCGGTGGTAGAGCGTGAACCAGTCGATGAACCCTCGCGGCGTGCCACGCCGCCGCCACAACCGCGTGGCCTTGCCGAGGAAGGCGCGGCGGGCCGCCACCCCCTGCGCACCCACCGGCCACGTCGACGGCACGGTGAAGGACAGCCACCGGGCCACCTCGTCGTAGGTCGCGGTGAGGTTGGCGACGAGCGCCTCGGCACCGGCCGCCAGCGGCAGGTGGGTCGGCCACCGCAGTGCCGCATCCGGGCCGGTCACCGCGAGGAGGTCCTCGAGGGCCTCGACCTGCGCCCGGGCGAGCTCGTCGGCCAGGCCGAGGTAGGCGTCGACCTGCGCGAACGACGCGGCCTGCTCCTGGTAGACGGGTGGCAGCAGGGTCGAGGTCGCGGTGAAGTCGGGGCTACGCATCGCCGCACCCCCCGCTGAGCGAGATGTCGACGGTGAAGCAGTTGCCGACCCGCACCGGCACGGTGCCCGCAGGGATGGCCAGCGCCCCGTCGGCGGCGGTGGTCCACGCGCCCCCGTCGGCGAGCCGGAGGTGGACGTCGCGGACGCCGAGGACATCGCGGCATCCGGCGAGCACCTCGACGACCTCACTGACGCGGATCGGGTCCCCCGGCACCCAGCCGCCAGGCGGTTGCGGGGCCGGCGGCCACGGACCGTCGACGAGCGGCGCGGCCACGACGTGCGCGGCCTCGGCATCCGGGCCAGCGACACCAGTGCGCCCGTCGTCGAAGAACGTCTCGAGCGCGTCGGCGGCGGCCTGCAGCACGCGGGCCCCGTCGCTGCCGGCCCCGATGACGAGGGTCGCCCGCACCTGCACCTCGACGTCGGCGAGCAGCGCGGCACCGACCTCGTCGCCGATGACGCGGTGTGGCTGGTCGTCGTCCAGGTCGTCCCGCCACGGCGGGAAGGGCCTGCCGCACTCGGTGCCGATCGCGACGCGCAGCACCTCGCGCAGGAAGGTGGGGACGTCGCGGGGACGCCGCACCGCCTCCACGACGAGGG
>JAGNQK010000056.1:0-5192 GCA_017989115.1 Dermatophilaceae bacterium
CGTTGCAGCGGGGGCCACTGACCTCGGGCAGCAGCGCGCAGCACCGACTCGATGGGGCCGCGCACGTCCTCGAGCGCCGGGACCGCCTCGACGGCGGCCTCGAACCGGCCGCGCATCTCGTCGAGGATCGCGGCGGTCTGCTCGGCGCTCGTCTCCTCGCTGCCCAGCACCTCGGCGAGGGTGCGGTGGACCTGTGCCGTGGCCTCGCCGAGCGCGCGGGCCGGCCCTGCGAAGTCGGTGCCGGCCTCCGCGGCGTGCAGCGCCACCCGCCAGGCGTCCTCGACACCGGGCAGGAACTCCTGGGCGAAGGCCAGGTGGCCGGATGCCGGGTGGTCGCCGTCGGCGCCCGGGTGCGGCCACTGCCCGTGCACGGACCCGACCACGGCGGGAACGCGACGCGACCCGGCATCCACGAGCGCGCCCTGGAGGACGACGTCAGGGTTGTCGCCGGGGGAGAGCATCCGGAAGACCTTGACGATGAGCGGCGTGTGCTGGCCGCCCGGCAGATCGCAGTCGAGGATCACGGAGGTGTTGGACTGCTCGCCGCTGAGCACCCGCGACGCCCGCACCCGCACCTCGTGCGGCCAGCTGGACTGCGGGACGCCGACGACGGTGTCGAGGACGGTGTCCGACTGCTTCGACGACTGGGCCGTCACCCGGCCCTGCACGAGCTCGAGGAGCTGTGCCGCGTAGACCGGGTCGTGGGGGGCGTCGTAGACCCAGCGGTGTCCGAGGGCGGTGTGCTCCATCGTGCCGACGAGAGCGTGGTCTGCGCTGCCGAGGGGCTCGCCCCGGTACGTGAGCGGCACCTGGTAGACCACGGGTTCGGGGCCTGACTCGTCGGCGACGATGAGCGTCTCGACGCCGACCTCACCGGCGGGGTCGTCCAGGCGCCAGGCCGCCAGCAGGCGCAGGCGGGGCTGCTGACCCTTGGCGGCGTACCAGCGCTGTTCACCCATCCAGCCCGAGATGAGCTCGAGCTTGCTCGGGCGCAGCGACGCGGTCGTGATGATCTCAGCCACGGACGTCACCCCTCGGCGGGTCCAGGGCGAGCCAGAAGAAGTCTCGCGAGCCCAGGGTGATCGTCACGGTGCCGTCGTCGGCGATGTCGGGGAAGCCGCCACCACCGAAGAGGTCGCGGGTCTCCCACCCGCGCAGCTCGTCGGGGACGGTGACCGTCGTGGCCTGGGGACGCGAGGAGAGGTTGTTCACGCACAGCACCGCCATCGCCGAGCGGTCCTCCTTGTCCCGCTCGGACCGGTCTACCCGGACGAAGGACAGCACGCGGTCGTTGACCGACGTGCAGATCTCGAAGTCGCCGAGCCCGAACACCGGGTGTTCGCGGCGCACGGCGAGCATGCTGCGCACCCAGTGCAGCAGCGAGGAACCGGTGGCCATCTGCGCTTCGACGTTCGTGTGGTTGTGGTGGTAGACGAGGGACGTGATGACCGGGAGGTAGAGCTTGCCGGGGTCCGCCGTGGAGAAGCCCGCGTTGCGGTCGGGAGTCCACTGCATCGGGGTGCGGACGGCATCCCGGTCCTCCAACCAGATGTTGTCGCCCATGCCGATCTCGTCGCCGTAGTACAGGCAGGGGGAGCCCGGCAGCGAGAGCAGCAGGGCGTGGATGAGCTCGATCTCGGGTCGGGAGTTGTCGAGCAGCGGAGCGAGGCGGCGACGGATGCCGACATTGGCGCGCATCCGCGGGTCCGGGGCGTACCAGCCGTACATCGCCGCGCGCTGCTCGGGCGTGACCATCTCCAGCGTCAGCTCGTCGTGGTTGCGCAGGAAGGTGCCCCACTGCGCGCCCGCCGGGATCGGCGGGGTGTCCGCGAGCACCTCGATGATCGGTGTCGCCCGCTCCTCGCGCAGCGAGTAGTAGAGCATCGGCATCACCGGGAAGTGGAAGCACATCTGGCACTCCGGCGCCTCCTCGGTGCCGAAGTAGTCGACGACGTCGGCGGGGGGCTGGTTGGCCTCGGCGAGCAGCACCCGGCCGGGGTACTCCTTGTCGACCATCGCGCGCAGCTGGGCGAGGAAGGCGTGGGTCTTGGGGTGGTTCTCTCCGTTGTGGCCCTCCTCCTCGTAGAGGTAGGGCACGGCATCCAACCGGAAGCCGTCGATGCCGAGGTCCATCCAGAACCGCACGACCTCGAACATCGCCTCGTGCACGGCCGGGTTCTCGAAGTTCAGGTCGGGCTGGTGGCTGAAGAAGCGGTGCCAGAAGAACTGGCGGCGGATCGGGTCGAACGTCCAGTTCGAGGTCTCGGTGTCGACGAAGATGATGCGCGCATCGGTGTACTTGTCGTCGGTGTCGGACCACACGTAGAAGTCGCCGTACGGACCGTCGGGGTCGCTGCGCGAGGCCTGGAACCACGGGTGCTGGTCACTCGTGTGGTTCATGACGAAGTCGGTGATGATCCGGATGCCGCGGGCGTGGGCCTGGTTGATCAGCTCGCGGAACTCGGGCAGCGTGCCGAACTCGGGCAGCACCTGCGTGTAGTCGGAGATGTCGTAGCCGCCGTCGCGCAACGGGCTCGCGTAGAACGGCGGCAGCCACAGGCAGTCGACCCCGAGCCACTGCAGGTAGTCGAGCTTGCCGACGACGCCCTGGAAGTCACCCGTGCCGGACCCGGTGGTGTCGTGGAAGGCCCGCGTGAGCACCTCGTAGAAGACCGCGGTCCGGAACCACTGGGGGTCGTGCCGCAGCCCGCCGGTGGCGGACGCGCTGGTCGGGAAGGCGGTCAACGAATCTCCTGCGAGGTCAGCGACGGTGGCGCGGGCAGTTGGGCGTCCACGAGAGCGGCCGATCAGTTGATCACCAGGTCGGTCGATCACGCGGGGTGTCCGACCCGAGTGTTCCACGTCGCGGGGTGCTGGCGCCCTCCCCGCGAACACGTCTGCGAAAACGTTTCGATCCCGGTACCGTGGGTCGGCGCGGCAGCAGGGTGACCACATCGTTCCTGCTCTCGTCCTGGCTCCGCTCAACGTCGAGGTCCGTGCCACCCACCACGCCCGCTGCTCTCTTGCTTCGCACCCGAGGATCCCGCTGTGACCGACGCACTGAACGTCCCGCTCGCCTCCACCGAGCCCACCGCCGACGAGGCGTCCGCGACGACGGACGAGGCCACCACCGTGGCCCCGGCCGACGGCGACGCCTACCGGCACGAGACCGGCCCCACGTCCGAGCCGACGAGCCCGCTGGCCCGCGGTCCGGTCATCTCGCCGCCGCACACCGTCGAGGGCTTCGTCAAGGCGTTCCTGCATGAGCTGAACTTCGGTCAGGGGGTGCCGCTCGCGACCTCGTCGCAGACCGACCAGTACCTCGCGCTGGCGCGCACGGTGCGGTCCTACCTCATGGCCCGCTGGCTCGAGACCGCGCGCAAGCGCCGCGCGTCGCAGCCGCAGAAGATGGTCGGTTACCTCTCGGCCGAGTACCTGCTCGGCCGCCAGCTCGACAACGCGCTGTCCGCGACCGAGCTGCGCGAGGTCGCGACCGACGCCATGAAGGCGTGCGGCATCGACATCGAGGACCTGCGCACGCAGGAGGTCGAGCCGGGGCTGGGCAACGGCGGCCTGGGCCGCCTCGCGGCCTGCTTCATCGACTCGCTGGCGACGCTCGGGGCGCCGAGCATCGCCTACGGCATCCGCTACGAGTTCGGCATCTTCCGCCAGACGTTCGTCGACGGTCGTCAGGTCGAGCAGCCCGACGCCTGGCTGAGCAGCGGCGACCCGTGGGGCGTGCCGCACCCCGAGCTCGAGGTCCCGGTGAACTTCGGCGGGCACACCGAGCGGTACGTCGGCGACGACGGCCGCGAGCGCAGCCGCTGGGTGCCGGGCTGGGGCGTCATCGGCCTGCGCTACAACTACATGGTCCCCGGCTACCACAACGGCGTGGTCAACACGCTGCGGCTGTGGCGGGCGCGGGCGACCAACGCCTTCGACCTGCACATCTTCAACGCCGGCGACTACGCCGAGGCCGTGCGGGCGCAGACCTTCGCCGAGAACATCTCCAAGGTGCTCTACCCGGAGGACTCCACTCCGCAGGGCAAGGAGCTGCGCCTGCAGCAGCAGTACTTCTTCGTGGCCTGCTCGATCAAGGACTTCCTCAGCCACACGATGCCCAAGGGCTTCGACGTGCGTGAGCTGCCCGAGCGGATCATCTTCCAGCTCAACGACACCCACCCGGTCATCGCCATCCCCGAGCTGATGCGCATCCTCGTCGACGAGCACGACCTCGAGTGGGACGAGGCGTGGGGCATCACGAAGCAGTGCTTCGCCTACACGTGCCACACCCTGCTGCCCGAGGCGCTCGAGGTGTGGCCGGTCAGCCTCATGGAGCGGCTGCTCCCGCGGCACATGGAGATCATCTACCGCATCAACGAGGAGTTCCTCGACGACCTGCGCGAGGCCTACCCGGGTGACGAGCTGCGGGTTCGGCGCATGTCGATCATCGCCGACCACCCCGAGCGCTCGGTGCGCATGGCCCACCTGGCCACGGTCGGCTCGGTCAAGGTCAACGGGGTCGCGGCGCTGCACTCGCAGCTGCTCAAGGACAAGGTCCTGAACGACTTCTCGGAGCTGTGGCCCGACCGCTTCACGAACGTCACGAACGGGGTCACCCCGCGCCGGTTCATCCGCCAGAGCAACCCGGCCCTCACCGGGCTCATCACCGAGACCATCGGCAAGGGGTGGGTCGCCGACCTCGACCGGCTGGCCGAGCTCCAGGCCTACAGCGACGACCCGGAGTTCCGCGAGAAGTTCCGCGCCGTCAAGGCGGCGAACAAGGAACGGATCACCGACGTCCTCGCCCGGCGCGACGGCATCCAGCTCCCGCAGGGCCACATGCTCGACGTCATGGTCAAGCGCCTGCACGAGTACAAGCGCCAGTCGCTGAAGATGTTGCACATCGTGACGCTCTACGACCGTCTCGTCTCCGGCGAGGTCGACCCGGCGAGCATCACCCCGCGCACGGTCGTCTTCGGCGCCAAGGCGGCCCCGGGCTACCACATGGCCAAGGAGACGATCTACCTGATCAACTCCATCGCCAAGACCGTCAACGCCGACCCTCGCGTGCAGGGTCGCCTGTTCGTCGCCTTCCCGCCGAACTACAACGTCACCCTGGCCGAGAAGCTCATCCCGGCGGCTGACCTGTCCGAGCAGATCTCGCTCGCCGGCAAGGAGGCCTCGGGCAC
>JAGNQK010000056.1:5292-12136 GCA_017989115.1 Dermatophilaceae bacterium
GCTCAGCTGCGGCGGACGTGGATGACGTGCACCGGCGTGGTCTCCGGGCCCAGACGCACGAAGGGGTGCTCACCCCAGGTGAACTGCTCGTCGGTCAGCAGGTCGTGGGCGACGAACTCGTCACCCCAGGACAGGCCCAGCGCCGGCAGGTCCAGGTGGGCGTGGGTGCCACGCGTGGAGTGCGGGTCGAGGTTGGCGGCCACGAGGATGACGTCCTCGCCGCCGTCGGCGTAGACCCGCCGCTTGCTGAACACCAGGATGTTCTCGTCATCGGCGCTGTGGAAGGTGATGTTGCGCAGCCAGTGCAGCGCGCCGTGGTTGGCCCGGATGGTGTTGATCTGGGTGAGCAGCCCGGCCAGTGACTGACCCTCCTTGGGGCCACCCACCTCGTAGTCGGCCCAGCGGCGGTCCTTGTACTCGTACTTCTCGTTGTCGATCTGCTCCTCGGCGCCGGGGCGGGCCACGTGCTCCATGAGCTCGTAGCCGGCGTAGATGCCGTAGGTCGGCACGAGCGTCGCCGCGAGCACCGCACGCACCACCCAGGCGGCGCGGCCACCGAACTGCATGTAGGGCGTGAGGATGTCGTGCGTGGTGGGCCAGAACGAGGGCCGCATGTACGTGGCGGCCTCACCGGCGAGCTCGGTGACGTACTCACGAAGCTCCCACGGGGTGTTGCGCCACGCGTAGTAGGTGTAGCTCTGCTGGAAGCCGATCTTGCCCAGGGTGTGCATCATCGCCGGCTTGGTGAAGGCCTCGGCGAGCCAGATGACCTCCGGGTGGTCCTTCGCGACGTCGGCGATGATCCACTGCCAGAACTCCACCGGCTTGGTGTGCGGGTTGTCGACGCGGAAGATCTTCACCCCGTGGTCGATCCACACCTGGACGACCCGACGCACCTCGGCGTAGATGCCGGCGGGGTCGTTGTCGAAGTTGACGGGGTAGATGTCCTGGTACTTCTTCGGCGGGTTCTCCGCGAACGCGATGGTGCCGTCTGCGCGGGTGGTGAACCACTCCGGGTGCTCGGTCACCCACGGGTGGTCGGGGGAGCACTGCAGCGCGAGGTCCATGGCGACCTCGAGCCCGAGCCCCTCGGCGCGGGCGACGAAGGCGTCGAAGTCGGCGAAGGTGCCGAGGTCGGGGTGGATCGCGTCGTGGCCGCCGTCCTTGGAGCCGATGGCGTACGGCACACCCGGGTCCTCCGGGCGGGCGTCGAGGGTGTTGTTCGGGCCCTTCTTCGCCGCTTGGCCGATCGGGTGGATCGGGGTGAGGTAGATGACGTCGAAGCCCATCGCGGCGACGGCGGGCAGCCGCTCGGCCGCGGTGCGCAGCGTGCCGGTGGTCCAGCGGTGCTCCTTCTCGTCGTAGGTCGCACCCTCGCTGCGTGGGAAGAACTCGTACCACGCTCCGGAGAGCGCGAGCTCGCGCTCCACGAGCAGCGGCAGCTCGGCCGACGGGCTGACGAAGTCGCGCAGCGGGCGGGCGGACAGGACGTCGGCAACCGCCGCTCCGGTGCCCGCACGCAGTCGCACGGCGGCGGATGCCGTGGTGTCCCGCAGGCCGCGGATGCCGTCGGCGAGCGCGGCCTTGGCGGCCTTGTCGCGCTTGACCTCCTTGCGGGCGCGCTCGAGAACCCGGGCGCCCTCCTCGAGCATCAGCTCGGTGTCGACGTCGGCCTGCACCTTGATCGTCGCGTCGTGGACCCAGGTGCCGTACGGGTCGGACCAGCCCTCGACCCGGTAGGACCACCAGCCGGTGCGGTCAGCGGCGACGACCGCCGACCACGCGTTCAGGCCCGGGTTGGTGCACTCCATCACCTGGACGTGCTCCACGCCGTCCGGGTCGGTCAGCACCAGCGAGGCGTTGACGGCGTCGTGGCCTTCGCGAAGAACCGTCGCGGTGACGGTGAACTCCTCGCCGACCACCGACTTCGCGGGGCGGGCGCCGTGGTCGACGCACGGGGCGACGTCGAGCACGGGGATTCGGCCGATCGGGTGCTGGGGGGCGCTGGTGCGCGGGGGAGCGGTCACGTCAGCAACCTACCGGCCCCATAGGGTTGCGCGCATGAGTCGTTTCGTGTGGGCCGCGTGGGGCCTGCTGGTCGTCGTCCTGGATCTCCCGCTTTTCGGCTGGGACGTTCTCCCCGACATCGTCGGCTACCTGTGGCTGGTCGTCGGTCTCGGCGGTGCGACCCACATGGCCTTCGCCCGCGCCCGGGCTGCCGCGGCTGCCGGTGTGCCGGTTGCCCTCGTCACGGGCACACCGCTGTTCGTCGGCCAGGACGGCATCATCTGGGGTGCGGTCTTCATCGAGATCCTGCTGACGGTGCTGATCCTGCACCAGCTCGCCACCGCCATCAGCGACCTCGCCCCCGACGGCGACCAGGACGCGCGACGGTGGGCGCGCGGCATCCGCATCGGGGCCCCTGCCGCAGGCGTCATCCGGCTCATCGGCCTGGTCGGGCTCGCGACGTCGCTCGGGGCGCTCTACGCGCTCGGGTACCTCGGGCTCGTCGCCGTCGGCATCGTCACGGTCGTGCTGATGCACCGGGTCAACCGGGCCGGCTGGCTCGACCTCGCACCACCGGACCCGGCCTGACCCCTTCCCGGAACCGGTCGAGAGTAGACGAATCGCCGCCACCCCCAAGGGGATGACGGCGATTCGCCTACTCTCGACCGGGCTGGAGGGGTGCCTCAGCGCAGGAACGGGATGTTGCGGTCGAGCAGGCCACGCGACTTGAGCTCGGCGCGCAGCGGGATCTCGTCGTCGATCCAGCCGCTCTGCTTGATGCCCCAGAACGACGCGTGGTCGGGGCCGTAGCCGAGCAGCTGCTGGTGCAGCGGCGACAGACCCTTGAACCACTCGGACGACTGGTCGGCCACGGCCTCGTCGAGCGGGCGGATCCAGCGGTAGGTGTAGCCGATGAACATCAGCTTGCGGATGCGCTCGCTCTTGTTCATCGAGCGGCTGTGCCACAGGCGGCGGTCGAAGATGAACGCGTCACCGGGGTTGAGCAGCACCTCGACGGCGCCCTCGGGCTCGATGATCGGGTCGCCCTCCTTCTCGGGGCGGCCGGCGAGCGTGTTGTTCTTGTGGCTGCCGGGGATGACCTTGGTGTTGCCGTAACCGGGCTCGGACAGGTCGGTCAGGGCGTAGCAGATCTTCGTCATGAACATCGGACGCACGTCCATGTCGATGTCGGAGTTCTGCCGGTAGCCGTCCTGGTGCCAGTTCCAGAAGGGCGGCTCGTCCTTCGGGGGGTTGACGTCGATGTGGTTGTGGTGGGTGTAGATGTTCCAGCCCATCGTTCCCCAGATGTAGGGGAAGGTCTGCGGCCAGTTCAGCAGCTCGACGAAGCGCGGGTCCTTGTGCATCCACCCCATGACGTGGATGGAGCGGTCGGGGCGCAGCTCGCCCGCGGCCTCCTCCTCGCCGTAGATGCGGTCGACGGCATCCTCGAAGTAGGCGCGGTCCGCCTCGGGGAGCGCGTTCGGGATGACGACGAAGCCGTCGCGGTCGTACTGCTCGCGGATCGCCGGGTCGAGGGGCTCGAAACCGGTGGGTGCGGAGACGGTTGCGGTCATGCGGTGATGCTCCCAACTGGTGCCGACGGTTGCGGGGGCACCATCCCGCGGCAGCCCCTCGCGACGGTCGCAACTCTCGCTGTCGTCACGGCGGGCGCCTGCTTGCCCCAAGCCTAAGCCGAGGGCGTCAACTCACGTCGGATGCCAGCCTCAACTGACGTCGGATGCCGCGTACACGCGAAGGCTCGTGGCGCCGACCGTGACCGGCCCGGGAACCACGGGGTCGCCGCCGTCGCGCGGTCGCGACCACGTGCTGTCCCACAGCAGGCGGTAGGTCGTGACCCCGGGCGCCTCGGGCAGCGTCACCTCGACGTCCTCGACACCGCCGTTGACGACGAGCAGCGCAGAGTCCCAGCCCATCCAGGCGCCTGCGACGTACAGCTGCACCAGGCGGCTGCCCTGGGTCCACCGGTCGCCCATCGGGGTGCCGTCGGCGGCGTACCACTCCATGTCGCGAGTGCCGTCGTCGTGGACCTGCCGCCCGAGCGCCCACACCCGCTGGCGCAGCACCGGAAGGGCCTGGCGCACCCGGATCAGGTGGCTGGTCGTGTCGAGGAGGTCCTGCTGCCACGGCTCGAGGTCCCAGTTGATCCACGAGGTGCCGTTGTCCTGGCAGTAGGGGTTGTTGTTGCCCCCCTGCGAGCGGCCGAGCTCGTCACCCGCGTTGATCATGGGGACGCCGGTCGACAGCAGCAGCGTGCCCATGAGGTTGCGGATCGCGAGGGTTCGGTCAGCGATCACCTGCGGGTCGTCGCTCGGGCCCTCGGTGCCGTGGTTCCACGAGCCGTTGTTGTCGCTGCCGTCGCGGTTGTCCTCGCCGTTGGCCTCGTTGTGCTTCGTGTCGTAGGCCACGAGGTCGGCGGTGGTGAAGCCGTCGTGGGCGGCGACGAAGTTGATGGATGCCGTCGGGCCACGGTCGCGGTGACCGAACAGGTCGCGTGAACCCGCCAACCTCGTGGCGAGCTCCTGGAGCCCGTGCCCGCGACGGTGGTGGCGCTGGGACCGGACGTCGCCCACCCAGAAGCGGCGGACGGCATCCCGGTAGCGGTCGTTCCACTCCATGAACGGAGGAGGGAACTGGCCGGTGCGCCAGCCGTGCATGCCGACGTCCCACGGCTCGGCGATGAGCTTGACGGCCGAGAGCACGGGGTCGGTGCGCAGCGCCACGAGGAAGGGGTGGTCGGGGTCGAAGTCGTCCCCGCGACCACGGCCGAGCGCCACCGCGAGGTCGAAGCGGAAGCCGTCGACGTGGTACTCCTGCACCCAGTAGCGCAGCGAGTCCAGCACCATGCGACAGACCACCGGGTGGCGCAGGTCGAGCGTGTTGCCACACCCGGTGACGTCGATGTCGCGGCCCCGCTCGTCGAGGCGGTAGTACGCGCGCTGGTCCAGCCCGCGCCACGACAACATGGCGCCCGTGCGGCCCTGCTCGGCGGTGTGGTTGTAGACGACGTCGAGGATGACCTCGATGCCCTCGCCGTGCAGGAGCTTGACCATGCCCTTCAGCTCGTCGACGGCACCCTGCGGGTCCTTCGCGGCGGCATAGGCACCATGGGGCGCGAAGAAGCCGAGGGTGTTGTAGCCCCAGTGGTTGGTCAGCCCGCGGCGCACCAGGTGCGGTTCGTGGGTGAACGCGTGCACGGGCAGCAACTCGACGGCCGTCACCCCGAGGGAGGTGAGGTGGGCCACCGACGCGGGGTGGGCCAGCCCGGCGTACGTGCCCCGCAGCTCGGGGGGCACACCGGGGTGCAGCGCGGTCTGGTTGCGGACATGGGCCTCGTAGATGACGCTCTCGCTGCGTGAGCGGTTCGGCGCGACGTCTCCCTCCCAGTCGAAGCGGTCGTCGACCACGACGCCGCGCGGCATGTGGCCGCGGCTGTCGAGGTCGGAGATGAGCTCGCCGTCGCCGTGCCAGCGAACGTCGACGACGTGGCCGTAGACCTCCGCACCCCAGCGGACCTTGCCCTCGATCGCCTTCGCGTAGGGGTCGAGGAGCAGCTTGGCCGGGTTGTGCCGCAGCCCCTGGTCCGGGCTCCACGCGCCGTGGGCGCGGAAGTTGTAGCGCTGCCCGGCCGTGATGCCCGGGACGAAGGCGAACCACCAGCCGTGTGCCCGCTCCAGCAGGGGGATGCGGCGCTCGCTGGTGCCGGCCTTGTCGCCGGCGTCGAACAGGCACAGCTCGACGGCGTCGGCGTGGCCGGCATAGACCGCGACGTCGGCGCCGCCCTCGACCAGCGTCACCCCGGGCCGAGGGGCGAGGTCGCGGGTCATCGGGCCGGGCGGGATGGTGGTGGGGTGCGACCAGGGCGACATGGAGGGGAGCCTAATGAGTCGTTACGGTGGACCCATGACCGATCCCACGTCGCTGCCCAACTTCCCGCCGCCCGCCGACGAGCACCCCCTGCGCGGTCGGGTCCTCGACATCCTCGTCGACCTGGGCCTGGCGCCCAACCTCGACACCGACGGCGACGTCGCCTTCACCGTCAACGAGCAGCAGCTGTTCATCCGCTGCACCGAGGGTGAGGTCGAGATCATGCGCGTCTTCGGCCAGTGGCAGATCCAGGAGGAGATGCTCGGCGACCGCCTGAAGCTGCACGAGACGTGCAACGAGCTCAACCTCAACATGAACTGCCTCAAGAGCGGCGTCGCCGGCTCCACCCTGGTCGTCACGAGCGAGCACCTCGCCACCCCGGGTGCCGACGTCTCCTCGCTCATCCAGGTCTCGATCCAGGTCATCCTCTCCGGGGTGCACATCTGGCACCAGCGCCTGCTCGGCATCGACCCCAACGCGCCCGAGTCGGATGCCGGGAGCCCGTCGTGACCGACCTCGTCCGCCTCGAGGTCCTTGACGGCATCGGCACGATCCGCCTGGACCGGCCGCCGATGAACGCGCTCAACGCCGAGATCCAGCACGGCCTCATCGCCGCGTGCCGCGAGGCGGCGGAGCGCAAGGACGTCGCCGCGGTCATCGTGTGGGGCGGCGAGAAGGTGTTCGCCGCCGGTGCGGACATCAAGGAGATGGAGACCATGTCGTACACCGACATGGTCGACCACTCGGCCCTGCTCCAGGACTTCACCCGGTCGCTGGCCCAGCTTCCCAGGCCCACCGTGGCCGCCATCACGGGGTACGCGCTGGGCGGCGGGTGCGAGGTGGCGCTCGCGTGCGACTTCCGCATCGCCGCCGACGACGCCGTGCTCGGGCAGCCCGAGGTCTCGCTCGGGATCATCCCCGGTGCCGGCGGCACCCAGCGCCTGGCCCGGCT
>JAGNQK010000265.1:0-1542 GCA_017989115.1 Dermatophilaceae bacterium
ACCACCTCGAGCGGTTCGTCTCCGACGACCTCCAGGTGGTCTGCATCTCCAGCGACCCCGTGTTCTCCCAGCGTGCCTGGGCCGACCAGCAGGGCTACTTCTTCCCGCTGCTCTCCGACTTCTGGCCACACGGCGAGGTCGCCCAGGCCTACGGCGTGCTCAACGAGCGCACCGGCGCCCCCGTGCGGGGGACCTTCCTCGTCGGCCGCGACGGGTTCGTCAAGTGGAGCCTGATCAACGGGCCCGGCGACCGCCGCGACTTCAGCGACCTCCCCGCCGAGGTCGCCGCCCTGCCCTGACGGCACGCCTGACACGGGTGCGCGCCCACCTGCCACAATGTGCGCGGACATCAGTGCTCCTTCGGGGGTCGAGGGTGTCCAGGGGCCTGTAGCTCAGCTGGTAGAGCGCCGCGTTTACACCGCGAAGGTCGTCGGTTCGATCCCGGCCGGGCCCACATGAGTGACGACGCCGACCTGACCCTGCGGGAGGTGCTCGACGTCATCGAGGGCCTCTACCCGCCGCACACCGCGCAGTCGTGGGACCGGGTCGGGCTGGTCACTGGGGACCCGCACCAGCTCGTGCGGCGCATCCACCTGGCGGTCGACCCGACCCTGGACGTCATCGCCGAGGCCCGCGAGCTGGGCGCCGACCTGCTGCTCACCCACCACCCCCTCCTGATGCGGGGGGTGCACAGCCTCGCCACGACCAGTGCCAAGGGGGCGAGCGTCACCGACCTCATCGTCGGCGACGTCGCGCTGTACGTCGCCCACACCAATGCCGACGTCGCGGCAGACGGCGTGGGCTTCGCCCTCGCGCGGGCCTGCGGCCTGACCGACACCGAGCCGCTCACGCTGGCCGAGGGGCAGCCGCTCGGACGGGTGGGGGATCTCCCTGATGCCGTGTCGCTTCGCGCTCTCGTCGTGGCGCTCGCCGCCGCCCTTCCGGCGGCCGCGGGCGGCATCCGGGTGGCCGGACCGGCGGATGCCGTGGTGCGCCGGGTCGCGCTGCTCGGCGGGTCGGGTGACGACCTGTTCGACGCGGTGCGCGCCAGTGGTGCCGACGTGTACGTGACGGCAGACCTGCGCCACCACCCCGCCCTCGAGGCCCGGGAGGAAGCCCGCGGAGGAACCCCGTACCTCGTGGATGCCGGGCACTGGGCCAGTGAGTTCGTCTGGTTGGCAGCTGCGGAGCGGGCGCTGCTCGCAGCCCTGGGGGAGCGCGCCACTAGGGTGGAGACCCACATCAGCACAGTGCGCACCGACCCCTGGACCTTCGTCGTCGGTGCCGACCCCGGAGGTACCCCGTGAACGCCGAGACCGCCCGGCAGCTGCGGCTGCTCGACCTCCAGGCCATCGACACCCGGCTGGACCAGATCGAGCACGCCCGTACCCACCTACCGCAGCTGGCCGAGCTCGCCGACCTGTCGGGCAAGGCCCAGCTCATCGACGACCAGCTGGTGCGCTCGCGCACCGAGCTCGACGACATCAGCCGCGAGGTGGCCAAGGCAGACGCCGACGTCCAGCAGGTGCGCGACCGCGTCGC
>JAGNQK010000265.1:1642-3253 GCA_017989115.1 Dermatophilaceae bacterium
GACGGCGGGTCGCGCGGGAACCCGGGCGTCGCCGGGTACGGCGCCCTCGTGCGCGACACCGAGACCGGTGCGCTGCTCGCCGAGCGCGCCGAACCGCTCGGCAAGGCCTCGAACAACGTCGCCGAGTACCGCGGGCTCATCGCCGGCCTGGAGGCCGCCCACGCGATCGACCCCGGGGCCGAGGTGCTCGCCCGGATGGACTCCAAGCTCGTCGTCGAGCAGATGTCGGGCCGGTGGAAGATCAAGCACGAGGACATGCGTCGCCTCGCGCTCCAGGCCCGTGACATCGCCGCGCGGATCACCTCGGCCGGCGGCACCGTGCGCTACGAGTGGATCCCGCGGGAGATCAACAAGGACGCCGACGCCCTGTCCAACGTCGCCATGGACGGCCGCACCGTCAACCGGACGTTCGCCGAGTCGGAATCGGCTGGCCAGGAACCGGCCGGGGAGCTGGATGCGGCTGGTGACGCCGCCGCCGCCGGTGGCGAGGCCGACGCCGGCGAGGCGGTTCGCGTGGTGCTCGTCGCCGCGGCGGCGAGCCGGGACGCGGCGGGGGCCACGGCATCCGCGGTGCTGTCGGTCGTCGGCACCGGCGGCATCGAGGTCGTCGGTGGGGTCGCGGATGCCGTCGACGTCACCGCCCGCGCGATCGGTGACGCACTCGGCACCGAGGTCGAGGTCGATCCCGCGTGGGACTCCGCCGGGCCCGGTGCCAGGGCCGCCTGGGCTCGAGCGGTCGCCCGTGGCGGGACGGTCGTGGCCGTCTGCCCCGTCGACGTCGTGCGTGGGGTGCTGGCCGACCTTCTCGGCGTGCCTGGCGAGCGGCAGGACCGCCTTGCCGTCGCGCCGGGGTCGCTGGCCGGGGTCGAGGTCTGGGGTGAGCGGCGGGTCTCCGTGGCGTTCACCAACCGCACCTGAGACACGGTGTCGAGGGGGGTGGCACCCCGCCTACGCTGAAGGGCATGAGCTACGCAGGTGATGTCACACCCGAGCAGGCCCACGCAGCGGTGACCGGTCCCGAGGGGGCCATGCTCGTCGATGTCCGGACCCGGGCCGAGTGGTCGTTCGTCGGCGTGCCGGTGATCGACGGCGCTGCGGATGCCGTGGCGTTCGTCGAGTGGTCGACGTTTCCCGCCGGCACGGTGAACGAGCGCTTCGTCGACGAGGTCGTCGCGGCCGGGCTCGCCCCGGGACGCCCGGTGTACCTGCTCTGCCGCTCGGGCGTGCGATCCAAGGCGGCGGCGGACGCCCTGACCGCGGCCGGCCTGGGCCCTGCGTACAACATCCTCGACGGGTTCGAGGGCGGCCACGACGCCGACGGGCACCGCACGGTGTCGGGGTGGAAGAACGCCGGCCTGCCGTGGCGCCAGGGATGAACGACCCCGTGGCGCACTGGCACCCACAGACGCGCGCTGTGCGCGGTGGGTTGAGTCGGAGCGGGTTCGACGAGACGGCCGAGGCGCTCTACCTGACCTCGGGCTTCGTCTACGAGTCGGCCGAGCAGGCCGAAGCCGCGTTCAAGGACGAGGTCGAGCACTACATCTACAGCCGTTACGGCAACCCCACCGTCTCGACCTTCGAGGAGCGGATGCGCCAGCTCGAGGGCGCGGA
>JAGNQK010000057.1 GCA_017989115.1 Dermatophilaceae bacterium
CTGTGGCAGTTCGCGGCTCACGGCGTGGTGGCACCTCGGAGGGCCCAAGGAGGGCAGCCGATCCGGCGCTGCACGGGACTGGGATGTCGAGCCCACCCCTGATCTGGTCGTGCTCGCCGTCGAGGTGGACGACCTCGCGGCCGCCCGCTCGTCCTCGGGCCCCGCCCCCGGACGCCCAGAAGAGGCCTTCGATCACGACGGACAGATCACCAAGCGTGACGTGCGCGCGAGCGCGCTGGCCCATTTGCGTCCGACACCTGGGGCCACTCTCTGGGACCTCGGCGCCGGCTCGGGTGCGGTCGCGATCGAATGGGCACTGGCGGCCCGCTGCGCGCGAGCGGTGGCCCTCGAGCGCGACCCCGGTCGTGCCGCCCGGATCCGCGTCAACGCTGCACGTCTCGGGGTGCCGCGAGAGGTCGAGGTGGTCGAGGCCGACCACGGGGCCCTCTCCCCGGAAGGGGCGTCCGTCCTCGACGCGCTGCCCGACCCGGACGCGGTCTTCGTTGGCGGCGGTCTCACGAGCGAACTCGCCGACCTGGCGTGGGGTCGCCTCCGTCCGGGCGGACGTCTTGTCGCGCACGCCGTCACGCTCTCGGCCGAATCCGTCCTCGTCGCTGCCCACCAGCGCCACGGAGGCCACCTGACCAGGCTGAGTGTCGAGCACGCGACGCCGCTGGGTCCGCACCTGTCGTGGACCCCGGCCCGCGCGATCGTCCAGTGGAGCGCCCAGAAACCCGCCCCGCCCCACGAGCAAGGAATGTCATGACCGTCCATTTCATCGGGGCCGGTCCCGGTGCCGCCGACCTGCTCACCCTGCGCGCCGTCCGCCTGCTGCAGGAGAGTCCGATCTGCCTCTATGCCGGCACCTACATCGACGACGAGGTCCTCTCGCACTGCGGGCCGGAGACCGAACTCATCGACACGGCATACCTCGATCTCGACGCCATCACGGCCACCGTCGTCGCCGCCCACGACGCCGGTCATGACGTCGCCCGGCTGTGCTCGGGAGACCCGTCGATCTACTCGGCGATCGCCGAGCAGACGCGCCGTCTCGACGCCGCAGGGGTGCCCTGGGACCTCACCCCGGGCGTGCCGGCCTATGCCGCGACGGCCGCGCTCATCGGGCGTGAACTGACGGTGCCCGAGGTGGCCCAGTCGGTCGTCCTGACCCGCGCGCAGAAGGACTCGACCAAGATGCCGCCGGGGGAGACCCTGGCGGCCTTCGCCGCGACCAATGCCACCCTCGTCCTGCACCTGGCGATCCGACACACCCGGCGGCTGGCCGATGAGCTCAGTGCGCACTACGGGGCCAACTGCCCGGTCGTCGTCGGCTCGCAGGTCACCCAGCCCGAGGAACTGATCCTGCGCGGCACCCTCGCCGACATCGCCGACCAGGTCGAGGCCGCGGGCCTGACCCAGGCCGCGGTCATCATCGTCGGCTGGGCCCTGTCGGCGGAGGACTTCGTGGAGTCCCACCTGTATTCGAGCCGACCGCCTCGGCCCGCCGGGGAGGGGCGACCGGACGCCTCGCTGGTGTAGCCTGCCGAGCACCATCTGCGTGAGGAACCCGGTGCAAATCCGGGACGGTCGCGCCACTGTGAGCTGAGCCATCGGCGAGTCAGGAACTCCTGTGGATGTCGCGTGCCGCCGATCGGCGCCGCGCGTCACGTCTGATCGGGCGCGTCATCCCGAGGAAGGTGCAGCAATGCACATTGCCGAGGGCTTCCTGCCCCCACTTCATGCGGCCGCGTGGACGGCCGTCGCGGCCCCCTTCGTCATCCATGGCACCCGGGCGATCAGCCGCACCATCAAGGAGCACCCCGAGGCCAAGTTGTTGCTCGGTGCCGCGGGGGCCTTCACCTTCGTCCTCTCCGCGATCAAGTTGCCCTCGGTGACGGGCTCATCGTCCCACCCGACGGGCACCGGACTGGGGGCGGTGATCTTCCGGCCCCCGGTGATGGCGGCCCTGGGGACGATCGTCCTGCTCTTCCAAGCCCTCCTGCTCGCCCATGGCGGTCTGACCACCCTCGGGGCCAATGTCTTCTCGATGGCGGTCGTCGGCCCGTGGGTCGGGTATGCCGCGTTCCGCCTGCTCGGTCGCGCTCCCTTCTCGGTCCGCATCTTCGCGGCCATGGCGTTGGCCAACCTCGCGACCTACGTCATGACCGCCACCCAACTCGCGCTGGCCTTCCCCGGCCAGAACGGCTTCGTCGGCGCGTGGTCGGTCTTCCTCGGCATCTTCGCGATCACCCAAGTGCCGTTGGCCGTCATTGAAGGCCTCGTCGGCGTCCTCATCTTCAAGGCCCTGCGCAGTTGGGCCGGCCCAGAACTCTCCGCTCTCGGGGTGTTCTCGCGCCGCCCGGACCACGCCGGCACCAAGGTCGATGAGGCCATCCATGCGTAAGCACGCGAGCACCCTGGCCATCCTCCTGGCGATCGTCGCCCTCTTCGCGGTCGCGATGGTCCTCGGCACCCGCCAGAGCACCGGCGACGGCGAGACCTTCATCGGCACCGACTCGGCGGCCACCACCCACATCGAGGAGAACCACCCCGGCTACACCCCGTGGTTCCAGCCGATCTTCGAGCCCTCGAGCGGCGAGGTCGAGTCCGGACTGTTCGCGCTGCAGGCAGCACTCGGCGCAGGAGCCCTCGGGTTCGTCCTCGGCACGATGCGCGAGCGGCGTCGCCAGCGCCGGTCGGCTGCCGACGATTCGAGCCGCCCGGTGAGCGACCCGGAGCCGGCCTGTGATGCGGCCGAGCCGCAGTCGAGGGGCTGACCTTGGCGCGATTCGCCCTCGACGAGGCGGCCTGGTCCGGGCCGTGGCGTCTGCGGTCCACCGGTGAGAAGGCCCTGCTGTCACTGGGTCTGCTCACGGTGGCCGCGACCTCGCGCTCCCTCTGGGTCTCCCTCGTCGTGCTGGCCGTCGCCGTCTCCACCGCCTTGTTCGCCGCCCGCGTCCCGAAGCGCACCTATGCCCTGGCGGTGGTCGGCCCGATGACCTTCGTCGCCGTCGGTGCCATCCCCATCGCCCTGACCTTCGGCGGCCAACCCACCGACGTCCTGGCCTCACTCGGCCCGGTGTCGCTCACGTCCACCGGCCTGTATGCCGCGGCGGCGGTCGCCGTGCGGTCGGCGGCCGCGATGGCGGCCATGACTCTCCTGGCGGCCACGACTCCGATGGTCGACCTGCTCGCGGGGCTGCGGCGACTGCGGGTGCCCGAGGTGCTCGTCGACATCGCCGGCCTGGTCTATCGGATGCTCTTCACCCTGATGGACTCCGTCCTTGCCGTCCGCGAGGCGCAGGCGGCCCGCCTCGGCTTCGTCGACGGCCGGACCGCTCGTCGGTCGATGGGCCTGATGGCGGGCTCGGTCCTCGGGCGCGCCTGGCAACGGTCGCGGCGCCTCGAGGAGGGCCTGCGCGGACGAGGGTATGCCGGGTCGCTGCGGACCCTGCCCAGGGAGACGGTCGTGTCGGTGCCCTTCATGGCGGTCAGCGGTCTGATCGTGACCGCACTGGCCGCGACGTCGATCCTGTTCGCGCTGCGAGGTGTCGCATGACTCATCGCACCGGCACGTGGGAGCCCACCGTCGGGGCGGTGCTCGTGGGCGAGGGCCTTCACGCGGGCTACCCGGGGCGAGGCGACGTCCTCGACTGCGCCCATGTGTCCGTGACGGGGCGCAGCCGGCTCGCCCTGCTCGGCGAGAACGGCTCCGGCAAGACGACTCTGCTGCGCTGCCTCTCGGGTGCTCATGTGCCCGACGCGGGGAGCGTGGCCGTCGATGGCATCACGCTCCGCCACGACAACGCCGGTCTGCGCGACCATCGGCAGCGGGTCCAGCTCGTGCTGCAGGACCCGGACGACCAGCTCTTCTCGGCCGATGTGCGCGCCGACGTCTCCTTCGGACCGATCAACCTCGGCCTCGACGACCACGAGGTGCGAGCGCGCGTGTCCGAGGCCCTCGAGCTGCTCGACGTCGTTGACCTCGCCGACCGACCGGTCCACCAGTTGTCCTACGGCCAGCGCAAGCGGGTCGCCATCGCCGGGGCCGTGGCGATGCGGCCGCAGGTCATCCTGCTCGACGAGCCGACGGCAGGCCTCGACCCACGAGCGGTGACGACCCTGCGCGCGGCCCTGGACAACCTCGAGGCACGGGGCACCACGGTCGTGGTCTCGACCCACGACATCGACTTCGCCTGGGAGTGGGCCGACGAGGTGGGCGTGGTCGTGGACGGCATCGTCCACCAGGGCAGCACCGTCAAGATCATGACCGACGAGGCACTCCTTCGACGGGCACACCTCGGCGTGCCGTGGCCGGTCAAGCTGCTCCGGTCACTCGGTCACGAGATCGACGTCGTCGACCCGCCGCGGACGGTCGCTGACGTCGCGCGTTTCCTGGGCTGAGCAGCGCCGCCCCTCTCGCGTGACCGAGCGCGGCCACGTCGACGCAGCGCGTGTCAGTCGATGCCGAGCGTGTCAGTCGACGTAGCGCGGCGTCCAGACCCGACCGCTGTCGGTGACCCGCGTGCTCGCGGCGCCGATCATGACCAGGCACCCCATGTCGACGGTCTCGGGGTCGAAATCACCCAGTGTCGTCACGGTCGACGATTCCTGCTCCCGACCCACGTGCCGCGCGACGACGACGACCCGATCCTCGGGCAGGACCTCCAGCAAGGCCGCCCTGGCCTGCACGAGCTGGTCGGGCCGGGAGGCCGAGCGCGGGTTGTAGAACGCCATCGCGAGATCGGCCCGAGCGCAGGCCCGGAGCCGCTCGACGACGACCGACCACGGCTTGAGCCGGTCGGACAGCGAGATCAGGGCGTGATCCGCGCCCAGGACGGCTCCGGCGAGCGCGGAGGCGGCGTGCGCGGCCGTGACGCCGGGGACGACGTGGATCGGCACCACGGCATACCGGGCGTCGGTCTCGGCGGCCTCGAACACTGCCGCGGCCATGCCGAAGACGCCGGCATCACCACCCGAGACGACTGCGACCTCGTGGCCCGCCAGAGCCAGGTCGAGGGCCTGTCGTCCGCGATCGACCTCGACGGTGTTGCCCGAAGGCAAGCGGGTCAGCCCCTCCCGTTGCGGCACCCGGGCGACGTAGGGGGCGTAGCCGATGACGTGATCGACACGGGAGAGCACCTCGCTCGCCTCCGGGGTCAACCACGCATCCGGCCCTGGTCCCAGCCCGACGACATGGACCGTGCCGAGCGTCACGGCGTCGCCGCTGCCATCGCCACCCGCAGTGGCGGATCGTGATGCGGGAGAACGAGATTCGTCGACTCCGGCGGGAGCGGCTCCCTCGGCGCGACCGGCCGCGTCGGCACGCAGGTCCTGTCCGGGCACGACGATGAGCGACATGTAGGGCACGGCGGCGGCGTCGACGTCGGCGAGGGGGAGGACGCGCTGACGTCTGCCCGAGGCCCGCTCGACATAGACGGCTCGCTCCAGCAGGCCCGCCTGACGGACCGCCTCGACGACCCCGGGGAAGGTCTGGCCCAACTTCATGATGATGGCCGCGTCCGTGTCCGCGAGGCGCCGTGCCAGCTCGGGCACCGGGAGCGTCCCTGGCAGGATCGTCAAGGTGTCCTCGTGTCGACACAGGCCGGTCGCGACGGCGGCGGTCGCCGCGCTCACCGACGTGACGCCGGGCACGACCTCGGTGGGGTAGTGCGGCGAGAGTCGGTCATGGACATACATGAAGGACCCGAAGAAGAGGGGGTCGCCGATCGCGAGGACGACGACACTGCGTCCCCTGGCCAGATGGCCCTGCAGTCGGTCGGCGCACTCGTCATAGAACTCGCCGAGCGCCGTGTAGTAGTCACCCGATTGCTCGGCGAAGTCGGCGGTCACCGGATAGCGCAGCTCCTCCTCGATCACCTCCGGTGACAACAGGTCGGCGACGATCGAGCGCGCCATCGACTGCTTGCCCGTGCCGGCGTGGAAGGCGACGACGTCGGCGCTGCGGATCAACTCGGCCGCACGCAGGGTGACCAGACCGGGGTCGCCGGGGCCGACGCCGACCCCATAGAGCCGTCCTGCGACCGATCGGGGCTCGTTGTCGTTCATGCGAGCTCCGACTCGTTGGCCAGGGCATTGAGGGCCGAGGCGGCCATGGCTGATCCGCCGCGGCGACCGTGCACGACCAGCCAGGGGATCTGACTCCCGTCAGGCAAGCGGTGCTCGGCCAGGGCCACCTTGGACTCGGCCGACCCGATGAAGCCGACCGGCATCCCGACGATCGCCGCCGGACGTGGCCCACCATCCAGGATCAGCTCCAGCAGGTGGAAGAGCGCGGTCGGCGCGTTGCCGATGGCGACGACGGCCCCCTCCAGGCGAGGTCCCCACAGCGACACAGCGGCCGCCGCCCGGGTGGTGCCCCACTGTCGGGCCAGCTCGGGCACCGACTCCTCGCGCAAGGTGCAGATCACGTCGTTGTCGGCGGGCAGGCGGCGCCTGGTCACGCCCGAGGCGAGCATGTGGGAGTCGGTGAAGATCGGGGCGCCGGCCTCCAGTGCCCCGCGCGCTGTCGCCACCAGGTCGTGGGTGGCCGCGAGGGCCGAGACGATGTCGACGTCACCGGCACCGTGGATGATCCGGGTCGCCACAGTGACCAGGTCCGGCGCGAAGTCACGGAAGTCCGCTTCGTCCCGGATCGTGCCGAAGGACCGGCGATAGATCTCGAGCCCGTCGGTGACGTAGTCGTAGCGGCGGGTGGGTGGCACCGGCGTCATCGGGCGAGCGCTCCATCGGCAGAGAGGATGTCGTCGACCGAGTGGGGGTCGACGACGAGGACATGGTCGAGTGTCGGTGCGCCACAGGCGCGTTCGCACCCCACGACGTGGAGCCGCGGCCCGTCCGGGCCCAGGCGAGCGGCGCTCTCCAGGGCCAGATCCATCGTCGGGGAGGACGTGCGGGCGCACCAGGGCGCCCCGGTGCACGCCGACAGGCGCGCCCACGGGTCGGACTCCGTGACGGTGAACCCCGCCTCCTCGAGGTCGGCGGCGAACTCTGCGCCACTGGGGACGACGAGAGAGCGCCACGGGGTGATGACCACGTCGTCGGTGATCGCGACGAGCGCCGAGAGATGGGTCGCGCGCAGCATCGCGAGCGGAATCCCGGCCACGAGATCCCCGCCCACTGGGCCCGGGGTCAGCGGTGGCGCCGGGTCCACGGGCATCGGCTCCAGCCCGGCGAAGACGGGCGAGTCCGCGGGCAGGTCACGGATGTTCCAGACGCGGGGACCTTCGCGATGCGTGAGGAAGAGCCGGGCCCTCTCGAGGAGGTGCGCGACGGCGTCGTCGCGGGCACACGGCATACCCAGTCCTGCCAACCGGATCACACCGGAGGTGGGCGTCAACGCCTGGTATGCCGCGTCGACCGGTTCGGTGAGCACCGCGCCCGTCGCGTCGGTGACGGCGAAGAGGAAGCGGCCGGGCAGGTCCGCGAGGAAGGGGTCGGCGCACAGGGCAGCGTCGAGCTCGGCGACAAGGGGTTGCAGATCGGGAGCGAGAGGGGCCGCGAGAATGTTGCGGGCGCGCTCATGGGAGGGCGAGGGAAGCAGTCCGGTGGCCTCGGCGCGGACCATGACGTCCTCGGGGAGTGGATCCGGCAGGCCCCGCACTTGGAGGTTCGTGCGTGAGGTGACGGAGAGCAGGGGAGCGCCGTGGTCGGCACCGATGGCGAGCAGGTCGGCCAGGGTCGACACGCGCACCCGTCCGCCGGGCACCCGCAGCCTGATGATCGCCCCGTCCTGGGCCACGAAGGGCTTGAGCAGACCGGGACAGCGGTCGGCTCCGAGGCGGGTGCAGGTCACGCCCGGGAGCATACGCTCGCGTTCCTCTCGCTCCGCGTCTGCCGTAGGCTGCCAAGCGGTCGTCGTCGACGGAACCCGGTGCAAGACCGGGACGGTCCCGCCACTGTGACGCCCGGGTGACCGGGCGGAGTCAGGAACGTCACGCCGACCTGCTCCGGCCCACCCTGCCGGGCATCCGTCGACCCGGGGCGCGGACCCCAAGGGAGTTGCACCAGATGCCACGTATTGCCCTGCTGTCCACCAGCGACACCGACCTGCTCAGTGCCCGTGCCTCCGGCGCGGAGTACGTGTGGGCCAACCCGGCCCGCCCGGGCCACCAGGACATGGGTGCGGCCCTGGAGGGCGCCGACATCGTCGTGGCGCGCATCCTGGGTGGTCCGCAGGACCTCTGCTCCGGCTTCCGGCGGATCAGCGCGACCGGCACGCCGATGGTCGTCCTCGGTGGTGAGCAAGCGCCCAACGCGGCACTGATGGAGCTCTCGACCGTGCCGGCCGGCGTGGTCGCGGAGGCGCACCGCTACTTGGCCCAGGGTGGCCCGGACAACCTGCGCAACCTGCATGCCTTCCTGTCCGACACCCTGCTCCTCACCGGTGCGGGCTTCGAGCCCCCGGATGAGCTGCCGGCGTGGGGTGTGCTCGATCGCCCCGAGCTCCCGACGCTCGACGATGGAGTGACCCGGCCCCGGATCGGTGTGCTCATCTACCGCGCGCAGCAGGCGGCCGGCAACACAGCCTATGCGCACGCGCTGTGCGATGCCATCGACGAGGCCGGAGGCGTCGGCGTGCCGATCTTTGCCGCCTCCCTGCGCGATGCTCCCGACGACCTCATCGCCCACTTGGGCACCTTGGACGCGCTCGTGACCACCGTCCTCGCCGCCGGTGGCACCAAACCGGCGACGGCCAGCGCGGGGGAGGACGACGAGGCGTGGAACGTGCGTGCCCTGGCCGAGCTCGACATCCCGATCTTCCAGGGGCTGTGCCTCACGTGGAGCCGAGCCGAGTGGGAGGCCTCGGATGACGGGATGTCCCCGCTCGACGTGGCCACGCAGGTCGCGGTGCCCGAGTTCGACGGTCGACTCATCACCGTCGCCTTCTCCTTCAAGGAGACCGACGCCGACGGCCTGCCGCACTACGTCGCCGACCTCGAGCGGTGCGCGCGAGTCGCCCGCATCGCCGTCAACCACGGACGCCTGCGCCACACGCCGCCGCAGCAGCGCAAGATCGCGGTCGTCCTCTCGGCCTACCCGACCAAGCACTCGCGGATCGGCAATGCCGTCGGTCTCGACACACCCGTCTCCACGGTGCGGCTGTTGCGCGCCATGCGGGACGCCGGTTATGACCTGGGCCCGAACGGCGGTGCGGAGGGCATCCCCGGTCTGGGGGACCTGCCGCCCGTGGAGGGCGAGGCACCCGACACGACTGCGGGCAACGCCCTCATCCACGGTCTCATCGCAGCCGGCGGCCAGGACCCGGAGTGGCTCACCCAGGAGCAGGTGACGGACGCCCAGGTGCGCATCCCGGCGGCGACGTATGCCGCGTGGTTCGCGGCGCTGCCCGAGGAGTTGCGCTCAGCGATGGTGGAGCACTGGGGCGAGGCCCCGGGTGAGCTCTTCGTCGACCGCTCGCGTGACCCAGAGGGTGAGATCGTCTGTGCGGCCATCCAGTCGGGCAACGTCGTCCTCCTCGTGCAGCCGCCGCGCGGCTTCGGGGAGAACCCGATCGCGATCTATCACGACCCGGACCTCCCGCTGACCCACCACTATCTTGCGACCTACCGCTGGATCGAGGAGGAGTTCGGTGCCCACGCGATCGTGCACGTGGGCAAGCACGGCAACCTGGAATGGCTGCCCGGCAAGAACCTCGCCCTGTCGGCGGACTGCGGGCCCGATGCGGCTCTGGGGTCGCTTCCGCTGATCTATCCCTTCCTCGTCAACGACCCCGGTGAGGGCACCCAGGCCAAGCGGCGGGCCCACGCGACGATCGTGGACCACCTCGTGCCGCCCATGGCGCGTGCCGAGTCCTACGGCGACATCGCCCGCCTGGAGCAGTTGCTCGACGAGTACGGCAACGTCTCCGCGATGGATCCGGCCAAGGCGCCTGCCCTGCAGGGCGAGATCTGGACGCTGCTGCGCGCTGCCAAGATGGACCAGGACCTCGGGCTCGGTGACAATCCCGATGACTACGCGTTCGATGAGCTCGTCGGCCAGATCGATTACCACCTGTGCGCGATCAAGGACGTCCAGATCCGTGATGGCCTCCACGTCCTGAGCGAGGCTCCGACCGGTGAGGGGCTGCTCAACCTGGTCCTGGCGATCCTGCGGGCCGGACAGATCTTCGGTGGACGTTCGGACGGGATCCCGGGGCTGCGCGTGGCGCTCGGACACGACGAGATCGAGAGTGGCAGCGCCGACACCGACGCCTTCGAGGCGACGGCTCGCGAGCTCGTGGGACGCTGCGCGGACGCCCACTGGGAGGTCGGTGCGGTCGACGGGATCGTGCTGGAGGTCCTGGGTGAGGCCAATGCGGGGGTGTCCGCGTCGCTGACCTTCGCCTGCCGGGAGGTCGTCCCGCGACTGCGCGAGACCTCGCGTGAGATCCCGATGGTCCTGCACGCTCTCGACGGTGGCTACGTGCCGGCCGGCCCGTCCGGCTCGCCGCTGCGTGGACTGGTCAACGTCCTGCCGACCGGGCGCAACTTCTATTCGGTCGACCCCAAGGCGATCCCGTCGCGACTGGCCTATCAGACCGGGTCGGCGATGGCCGCGTCCCTCCTGGAGCGCTACCGCGAGGAGACGGGCGAGTTGCCGCAGTCGGTGGGGCTGTCCGTCTGGGGGACGTCGGCGATGCGCACCTCCGGTGACGACATCGGCGAGGTGCTCGCGCTGCTCGGCGTCGTCCCCGTGTGGGACGAGCAGTCCCGCCGCGTCGTCGGACTGGAGCCCGTGTCGTTGGAGGAGTTGTGTCGCCCGCGGATCGACGTCACGGTCCGGATCTCGGGCTTCTTCCGGGACGCCTTCCCGCACGTCATCGCCCTGCTCGACGATGCCGTGGCGCTCGTGGCCGGTCTCGACGAGCCGGACGAGATGAACTTCGTGCGCGCCCACGCCCGCGCCGACGAGGCGGCGCATGGGGACGAGCGCCGCTCTCGCACAAGGATCTTCGGCTCGAAGCCAGGATCCTATGGCGCTGGCATCCTCCAGGTCGTCGAATCGGGCAACTGGCGCAATGACGCCGACCTCGCCGAGGTCTACACCCAGTGGGGCGGCTTCGCCTACGGTCGGGGGCTGGACGGCATACCGGCTCGAGAGGACATGGAGCGCAACTATCGGCGCATCCAGGTCGCGGCCAAGAACATCGACAACCGCGAGTCCGACATCCTCGATTCCGACGACTACTTCCAGTACCACGGCGGCATGGTCGCCACGGTGCGGGCGCTCACCGGCGCCGAGCCCAAGGCCTTCGTCGGTGACTCGACCTCACCCGATGCCGTCCGCACCCGCACCCTGCAGGAGGAGACGAACCGCATCTTCCGCGCCCGCGTCGTCAACCCGCGGTGGATCAGTGCGATGCAGCGGCACGGCTACAAGGGAGCCTTCGAGCTCGCCGCCACGGTCGACTACCTCTTCGGCTTCGACGCGACAGCCGGCGTGATCCCGGACTGGATGTACGAGAAGCTCGCCCAGGAGTACGTGCTCGATGAGACCAACCAGGCCTTCATGCGACACGCGAACCCCTGGGCCCTGCGCGGCATCGTGGAAAAGCTGTCCGAGGCTGCCGAGCGTGGTCTCTGGGAGCAGCCGGACCCCGAGGTGATGGCTGCCATGCAGCAGGTCTATCTCGATGTCGAAGGACAGCTGGAGGACTGAGGTGACCGAGGGCGCGCAGCAGTCGTGGGCACGGCCGGTGCCGGTCATCGGCGATGCCACGAGTGCTCGGACCCGCCGCGAGGACCCGGGCGGCTGGGCCATGGGTGCTCCGGTCGTCGAGGCCCTGGAGGCGGTCGTCGGCGCGCGCAGGGACATCCGGCGCTTCCGGCCCGATCCGGTGCCTGACGAGCTGCTCGAGGCCGTGCTCGCCGCGGGCCATCGGGCCCCGAGCGTCGGTCACTCACAGCCGTGGCGTTTCATCGTCGTCAGCGACCAGTCCACGCGGGACCGGGCGGCCCATCTCGCCGACGCCGCGCGACTGGCCCAGGCCGACCATCTCACCGAGGACCGCGCCGCCCGCCTGCTCGACCTCAAGTTGGAGGG
>JAGNQK010000266.1 GCA_017989115.1 Dermatophilaceae bacterium
GGCGATCATCTTCCCGGTCAAGCGCCTGCTGGACCTCGGCTTCCGCATCGTGTCGACGTCGGGCACCGCTGACGTGCTGCGCCGCAACGGCATCGAGGCCGAGGTCGTGCTCAAGCACGCCGAGCGCGGTCCCGAGGGGCGCTCGATCGTCGACTGGATCAACGCCGGTGAGGTCGACATGGTGGTCAACAGCCCCAGCGGCCCGAGCGCGTCCGCCCGGGCCGACGGCTACGCCATCCGGGCGGCCACGACCGCCATGGACAAACCGATCATCACGACGGTGCAGCAGCTGGCAGCCGCTGTGCAGGCGATCGAGGCCGTGATCACCGGCGACCTCGACGTCACCCCGTTGCAGCAGCACGCCGCCGACCTCGACCTCTACGGCGTGCAGGCACCGGCGTGAGCGCGGCCAGCGTCGTCCCGGCGGCGGGTGGGGTCACCCAGGTCGTCGGCAGCGTCGTCGCCAACGACCCCGTCGGTGCCTACCGCCACCTGGTGATCTCGGCCCCCGGGGTGGCGGAGCTCGCCTCGCCCGGGCAGTTCGTCGCCCTCGCGGTCGGCGGGCCGACCTCGGCCAACCTGCTGCGCCGGTGCTTCTCCCTGCACCGGGTGGATGTCGGCCTCGGCACCATCGAGGTGGTCATCGCCGCGCACGGGCCCGGAACGACGTGGCTGACCGAGGTGCGCGTCGGTGACCCCGTCGACGTCGTGGCACCCCTGGGGCGACCGTTCCCCCTGCCCGAGCAGCCTGAGGCCTGCGTGCTCGTCGGGGGTGGCTACGGCTCCGCGCCGCTCTTCTGGCTCGCCGAGGCCCTGCGCGCCCGTGCCGGCCACGTCGAGATGGTGCTCGGCGCGGCATCCGAGGACCGCCTCTTCGGGGTCTCGCTGGCCCGCCGAGATGTTGACGGGGTCAGCGTGACCACCGACGACGGCTCGCTCGGCCGCCGCGGCTGGGTGTCCGTCGTGCTCGGTGACGTCATCGACCTCACCAACGCCACGGTCGTGTACGCCTGCGGCCCGATGGCCATGCTGAAGTCGGTCACCGACATCGCCACCGCACACGGGGCCGTGGCCCACGTGGCCGTCGAGGAGTCGATGGCCTGCGGCGTCGGGGTGTGCATGACCTGCGTCCTGCCGGTCACGGGCGAGGACGGCGTGACGAAGATGGTGCGCTCGTGCGTCGACGGCCCGGTGTTCCGGGGTGACCGCGTGCGCTGGGACGCCTTCGGCGACGGCATCTGCCGGGTGCCGGCCGACACCCTCGGCGCGCCGCAGGCGGGGGGCCACTGATGGTGGACATGAGCACCGCGCTCGGTGCGCTCACCCTGCCCAACCCGGTCATGACGGCATCCGGCTGCGCCGCGAACGGCCAGGAGCTGAACCGCTTCTTCCCGGTGTCCGAGCTCGGGGCCTTCGTCACCAAGACGGTCATGGCTGCGCCGCGCTCGGGGCGAGGCACCCCGCGGATGGCCGAGACGGCATCCGGCATGCTCAACTCGATCGGGCTCCAGGGGCCGGGCATCGAGGCGTTCGTCGAGAACGACCTCGCCTGGCTGGGCTCGGTGGGTGCTCGGGTGCTCGTGTCGATCGCCGGCAACACGGCCGCGGAGTTCGGGGAGGTCGCCGCCCGGCTCGCCGACAGCCCGGCCTTTGCGGCCGTCGTCGGGGTCGAGGTCAACATCTCGTGCCCCAACGTCGCCAACCGCGGCCTGGTGTTCGCGTGCGACCCCGTCTCGTCCGACGCGGTGGTGCGAATCGTTCGCGACAAGCTCCCGGCGGCGACGCCGATCTTCGCCAAGCTCACCCCGGACGTCACCGACATCGTGACCATCGCGGATGCCGCGCTCGGCGCCGGGGCCGACGGCCTGACGATGATCAACACCCTGCTCGGCATGGTCATCGACACCGACCTGCTGCGACCACAGCTGGCTGGGGTCACCGGTGGGCTGTCCGGCCCGGCCGTGCGCCCCGTCGCCGTGCGCGCCCTGTGGCAGGTCACGGCGGCGATGCGCGACGGGCGCCTGCCCACGGCACCCCTCATCGGGGTCGGGGGCGTGCGCACCGGGCGCGATGCGCTCGAGCTCGTCGCCGCCGGTGCCAGCGCCGTGCAAGTGGGCACCGCGACGTTCAACGACCCCTCGCGCCCGCGCCGGGTCGTCGACGAGCTCGAGGCCGAGATCACCCGCCACGGGTTCACCCGCTTCGCCGACGTCGTCGGCATCGCCCACGACAGGATGGTTTCGCCATGAGTCTCGACCCGTTCGGCGTGCGGTTGCGCGCCGCCATGGACGCGCACGGCCCGCTGTGCGTCGGCATCGACCCGCACGCCGCGCTGCTCCAGGCGTGGGGGCTGCCGGTCGACCTGTCCGGGCTCGAGCGGTTCGCGATGACGTGCGTCGAGGCCTTCGCGGGGCGCGTCGCGGTCGTCAAGCCCCAGTCGGCGTTCTTCGAGGTGTTCGGCTCGCGCGGTGTGGCGGTGCTCGAGCGGGTGCTCGCTGACCTGCGCGACGCCGGGACCCTGACGATCCTGGACGCCAAGCGTGGCGACATCGGCTCGACCATGGCGGCGTACGCGCAGGCATTCCTCTCCGACGAGGGGCCGGGTCGTGCCGATGCCCTCACCGTGAGTCCCTTCCTCGGCTACGGGTCGCTGCGCCCGGCCCTGGACGTCGCCGCCGCCACCGGGCGCGGGGTGTTCGTCCTCGCGCTGACGTCGAACCCCGAGGGTCCCCAGGTTCAGCACGCGCAGACGCCGCAGGGCTCGGTCGCCGGCGCGGTGGTCGCCGGTGCTGCTGCCGACAACGCGGGGGCTGCCGCACGCGGCGAGATGGGCCACGTCGGCCTCGTCGTCGGCGCGACCGTCGGGGATGCCGTGACGCGCCTCGGTCTCGACCTCGCCTCCAGCGCCGCCCCCCTCCTCGCGCCGGGGCTCGGTGCGCAGGGTGCCGGCCCCGGCGACCTGCGCGCGGTCTTCGGTGACGCCGTGGGCAACGTGCTGCCGAACGTGTCGCGCTCGGTGCTCTCTACGGGGCCGTCGGTGCAGGCGCTCGCCGCCGCCGCGGCACGTGACGCCGACAGCGTACGTGCTGCCCTGTGAGCCAGCGCTAGAGTCGAACCACTCCCGTCGGGTGCTGATGCAGATGGCCCCGCATGTCGCCGAAGGACGCACCTGTGGCACTTCCGCCGCTCACCCCCGAACAGCGTTCCGCCGCCCTGGCCAAGGCGGCGGCGTCCCGGCGTGAGCGCG
>JAGNQK010000267.1 GCA_017989115.1 Dermatophilaceae bacterium
CCGCACACCCTTTCCGACGACACGCACCTTGCCCAGGCGTCGGGTGAGGAGGGTGACGATGCGGTCGGCCTCACCCAGCTTCTGGGTGCGCAGGACGATCGCCTCGTCGCGGTAGAGGGGCACCGCATCATTGTCGGTGCTCGCGCTGACATCGCGGGGATGCCGGGCCGCGCCATCGTGGCAGCGTCCCCGAACACGGGGCTAGCATCGGGCTCGGGTTCGCCGCCAGCTTCGACCCCAACGACAGCGCACCCGTGGAGCGGTCGTTCAGCGGGCAGGTCATCCGGCGAGGCTGAACCCTTTCTGACAGGATGCGGCGGGTGAGAGATGAACCGTTCTTCGAGCCCGCGCCGGACCCCGAGGAGATCCCGGACGAGGGCGAGCAGCTGCTCGACATCCCGTGGATCCCGCCGACGCACATCGCCGGAGTGGTCGCGCCGTTGTCGATCGACCTGTACCGAAGCACCGACGTCGTCAGCAAGATCACCCACGTCGACTGTTACCGCCGAGGGCTCGCCCTGCACATCTCGACATGGGTGCGACCCGGCAGCCAGCCACGCCAGAGCGACCAACGCCAGCACTGGAGGGATCAGGAACCACGCGTCGGGGTGCAACTGGCCGACGGCACTCGACTGGGTCACCGGCACCCGCACTCGCCTCCGCTCGAGGAGGTCGAGGGCGCCAAGGGCGCCGACGAACCCACCGTGTCACTCACGCAGATGGGCGGCGTCGGCGAGATGGGCCGAGCCTCGTCATCCTGGTGGCTGTACCCCATCCCCGACGGCGACTCCTTCGAGGTCGTGGTCGAGTGGTCCCACCTCGGGGTTCCCGAGTCCTCGGCGCGCATCGACCTGGCCGCACTGCGCGATGCCGCGGCCCGCGAGGACGTGTTGTGGGACGCGCCTCCCCCGCCGGGGGAAGGCTTGGGGTGGTTCGCCTATGCACCGATGAGTGGTTCCGCGTTCGGCTCGCACCTGTCGATCGCGCCCGATCCGCAGGAACCGGACGACGACGCCGAGCCGGAGTCGCGCTGAGCTCAGGCGAAGTCGGTGGAGGCGAGCTCGGGGCGGCCGGACTCCACGGCATCCAGGATCTGGCGGGCGACGGCATCCGGGTCCAGTCCCTGCGGCAGGGGCGGTGCCGTCCCCGCGAGCGGACGCCCGGCCAGGCCGGTCTCGGTGTGCGGTGGCCGGATGTCGATGACGTCGACGCCGCAGCGACGTAGTTCGCGGGTGAGGGCCTTGTCGGCCGCGGTCAGTGCGGCCTTGCTGGCGGCGTAGGCCGCCATCCCGGGCAGTGGCTGCTCGGCGACGACGGCGCTGACCTGGGCGACGAAACCTCGTCGCTGCGCCAGGGCCGGCACGACCCGGCGCAGCAGGAACAGCGGGCCGAGCGCGTTGGTGAGGAAGAGCTCCTCGATGACGGCGTCATCGGTGTCCAGGAGCGGCCCGAACGCCACCACCCCGGCGGCGTTGACGAGCCCGTCCAGACCGCCGTGGTGCTCGGTGGCGGCCGCGACCACTCGGTCTCCGAGACCGGCATCCGCGATGTCCCCGACGACGACCGCGGCACCCTCGACGACCGCGCTCAGCCGGGCCTCATCCCGACCGACGAGCACCACGTGGGCCCCGCGCTCGTGGGCACCTCGAGCGATCCGTGACCCCAGGGCGCCCGAGGCGCCAAGCACTGCGACGACGGAACCGGTCAGGGGGTGGGCGCTCATCCCCCCACCCCACGGCATCCGGACACGCACCGCAAGGTGTGTGCAACGTTGTGGACATCCGTTCGAATCGCGTCTATGGTCGCACCGTGTCCGTACTCCAGGGGTCGCTGCTCGACCTGGCCGACGAGGTGATCGTCCATCCCCTCGGCGCCGTGCGCCGAAGCCAGCTCGACGACACCGCCTGGGTCGACCTGAGGCCGGGCTGGATCGGCGGTGCGGACGAGTTGTATACCGCGCTGCGTCGCGACGTGCCGTGGCACGCCGAACGCCGCCAGATGTACGACTCGGTCGTCGACGTGCCGCGGCTCCAGTGCTTCTACGGCGCCGAGGACCCGCTCCCCCACCCTGCACTCGCCGAGTGCCGCGACGCGCTCTCGCGGCACTACGCCCACGAGCTCGGCGAGCCGTTCGTCACGGCCGGGCTGTGCCTGTACCGCGACGGACACGACTCGGTCGCGTGGCACGGCGACCGCATCGGGCGATCACGCGATCAGGACACGATGGTCGCGATCGTCTCGGTCGGCGCGCCACGCGACCTGGTGCTGCGTCCCCGCGGCGGTGGCTCCTCGGTGCGCCTGGCTGCCGGCCACGGGGACCTGCTGGTCATGGGTGGCTCGTGCCAGCGCACCTGGGACCACTGCGTCCCCAAGACCACCAAGGTCGTCGGGCCGCGAATCTCGGTGCAGTTCCGGGTCGCCGGCGTGCGCTGACGCCTGCCACGTGGCTACCCGGAGATCAGCGGACCCAGCGGTGCGGTTGTTCAGTCGTCTCCAAACAACTTTGTGACTCCCCAGCCTGCAAGGGCGCCGACTCCGGCGCCCGCGAACGGGTTTGTGGCACTTCCGGGAAGCACGACCTCAAGCGCAAGGGTGATGCCCACCGCGACGACGATGAACGTGGCGAACCCCACCACCCACTCAATGAGATCCATGCGGCCTCCTAGATCGGGGTGTTGCTTGGGCGCCGAGTACCAGCATCAACCCCTCCCGAGGAGCTATGCATCGACCGTTCGGCCGTGCCCGGAAGGGTGCTCTCGGTGGGTTCAGGCCGGGACGACGGCGTCGCGCTCGGCCCGGTTGACCGCCGACATGATCGCGCGCAGCGAGGCCTTGACGATCGACTCGTGCAGCCCGACGCCCCAGAGCACCCGCTCACCCACAGCGCACTCGACGTAGGCGGCCGCCCGGGCATCACCACCGGCCGACAGCGCGTGCTCGTGGTAGTCGAGCACCCGCACGTCGACGCCGAGCGGCGCGAGAGCCGCGATGAACGCCGCGATCGGGCCGTTGCCGGTGCCGGAGATCTCGACCTGCTTGCCGTGGTCGGTGATGACCGACTCGATGTGGTCCATGCCGTCATCGGCACCGATGAGGGTCGAGCGCACCGGGGCGAACCGGCCCCATCGCTCGTCGACCTGCTCGGCGTGCAGGTACTCGTCGGCGAACATCTGCCAGATCTCGGACGCCGACAGCTCGCCGCCCTCGGCGTCGGTGCGGCGCTGCACGACGTGGCTGAACTC
>JAGNQK010000058.1 GCA_017989115.1 Dermatophilaceae bacterium
GATGCTGTGGAACACCCCACGGAAACCGAACGTGCCGTACTCGGTGGCGTGCGTGTAGGCGTAGCCCCCGCCGGTGGTGAAGTCCCAGCGGTCGATCTCCATCTGGATGCCGTTCGGGCCGAGCCACAGCTTGACCTTCTCGGGGTCGCGGTGCGCGTCGAAGACGGCGGCCACGGGGGCGTCGAACTCGCGGGTGAAGTCGATCCACGGCATCCCGGCCGGGACGTCGAGGTGCAGGCTGTTGCTCATGTGTGCTCCTGGGGGGTGCTGGGCGCGACCGACTCGGGGTCGGCGGCGAGGAGGGCGTCGAGGCGGCGGAACTGCTGCTCGTGGATCAGCCGGTAGCCGTCGATCCAGGCAGTCAGCGCCTCGAGCGCCGAGGGGTTGAGGTGCACCGGACGGCGCTGGGCCTGCCGGGTGCGGGTGACCAGGCCCGCGTGCTCGAGGACCTGGATGTGCTTCGACACCGCCTGGAGGCTGATGTCGAAGGGCTCGGCGATCTCGTTCACCGTGGCCGGGCCACGGCTGAGGCGAGCGATGATCGCGCGCCGGACAGGGTCGGCGAGGGCCGCGAAGCCCAGGTCGACGCGAGAGGTGCTGTCCGGCATCCCCGTATTCAACCCCACCATTGATCAACCGTGAAGTTGATCAACAGCCAAACCCTTCGCCGTGAGTGCGGAAGTGGTCCCCCCGGCCACCACTTCCGCACTCACGGCGGGGTGGGCAGCGGTCAGGTGGGGAAGGTCGAGCGCAGCGCCTCACTCAGCGCCGCCGGGTCGACCACCTCACCCCTGGCGGCCCGGGCGCCCACCGCGAGCCCGAGGATGTAGGACCCGACGGGAGCCATCGGCCGGGCGAACCCGTGCGCGATGTCCTTGGTGAGGGCGTGGATGCCGGGCACGTCGACGGCATCCGGGTCGACGTCGAGCGCCGTGCAGGCATCGGCGATCCACGCGTGCCACTGCGCCTCGGCTGCCAGGAGGTCGGTCATTTGCGGGTCAGCTCCGGCTTGTCCCAGCCACGCTGCGGCGCCCGGTTGCCCGACCCGCGACCCGGCCGCTCGTCCTTGGAGCGGTAGACCAGGTAGGGCCGGGTGAGGTAGCCGAGCGGCGCCGAGAAGACGTGGACGAGCCGGGTGAACGGCCACATCGCGAACAGGATGAACGCGAGCAGGGCGTGCAGCTGGAAGCCCAGTGGTGCCGCCGCCATGAGCTCGGGCTGCGGCTGGAACGCGAAGATGCTGCGGAACCACACCGAGACGCCCTCGCGGTAGTTGTACTCACCGCCGAACTGCAGGAGGCTGCCGGCCACCGTGTTCCACATGCCCAGGGCCATGACGGTGCCGAGCACGGCGTACATGGCCTTGTCGTTGATGGTCGTGGCGCTGAACACGGGGCCGGTGGTGCGCCGCCGGTAGACCAGGATCGCCAGACCGGCCAGGGCCGCGATCCCCGCGGGGATGCCACCGGCGAGGGCGATGACGTGGTACGTGTGCGGGCTCAGCCCCAACGCGTTGGTCCACACCTGCGGGATGATCAGGCCGATGACGTGGCCCATGACCACGCCGAGCATGCCGAAGTGGAACAGCGGGCTGCCGATGCGCAGCAGCCTGTCCTCGTAGAGCTGGCTGGAGCGCGTGGTCCAGCCGAACTTGTCGTAGCGGTAGCGCCAGAAGTGCCCGACGACGAACACGGCCAGGCACACGTACGGGACGATCACCCACAGGAACGTGGTCATCGGGGGGCTCCTACCGGGATGGTCGTGCCGAGCATCGCTGTGGTGTCGGCGGGTTCGGGTCTGGGGTTGAGTCGGGGGTCGATGGCGTACGGCTCGAGCCCGACCTCCTCCTGGGGTGGGCCCTGCTCGACGAGCCGCAGCAGGGCCTCGGTGTCGCTGCCCTCCAGCGGCGGCAGCGTCGAGCGCAGCGCCTCGAGCACGGGCAGCCAGGGCGAGTCGCGCTGGGCCAACCCGGCCCGCAGCACCTCGACCCCCACCCGGTGGCGGGTCAGCAGGTGCCACGCGGTGGCCCAGTCCTGCATCGCGCCGAACTCGAGCACGACGCACAGGTGGTCGGGCAGTTCGACCTCGCTGTCGAACTCCAGACCGGCCCGGCGGTAGGCCTGCTTGAACTCCACGAGGGCCACCCCGCGCCGTCGCGTGTCACCCGAGGTGAAGTACGTCAGGTGCAGCGAGCACTTGCGGGTGACGTCGAAGGTGTCGACGTACTCGCGCTGGAGGGCGCCCAGCCGCGCGGAGGTGAGGTGGTCGAGGAACTCGAGCAACGGCATCCGCTGGGCCTCGGGCAGGCCCTCGACCACGCCCCGCAGCATCGGCACCCGCTGCAGCAGCACGTCGTCGGGGTAGTCGAGCAGCAGCGAGACCACCTGCCAGGTGTCGACGAGGTCCTTCTCCCGGATGCCGGGGCGTGCGTCGCGGTGCCGCCGCCACTTCATCGGTCGGCCCGTTCGCCCGAACCGGAGCCGCCACCCGGGAAGATGCCGTCCGGCATCCCCCGCCCGTCCCAGTTCAGGAGGTTGACCCGGCCACGCAGGGGGTTGTCCGGCGGCAGCTCGTCGATGCTGTCGGCGGTCAGCGCCTCACGGCGCACCCGCAGGTTCTCGGCGGCGATCGGGGTCGGGGTGCTTCCGGACCCCTCGCCGAAGATCTCCTGGCCGCCGCCGTACTCGGAGACGGCGCACTCGGTGGCGAGCTCCTCCAGCGAGTGGGCCTGCTCGGCGTGGGCCGTCGGGATGACGTAGCGCTCCTCGTACCGGGCCAGGGCGAGCAGGCGGAACATCTCGTACATGTCCTCGCCCTCCATCCCGACCGCGGCGGGGATCTCGTCGCGGGGGTCGCGCCCGAGGTTGATGTCGCGCATGTACGACCGCATCGCCGCGAGCTTCTTGAGCACCGTGTTGACGGGGGCGACGTCACCGGCGGTGAACAGGTTCGCCAGGTACTCCACGGGGATGCGCAGGGTGTCGATGGCCCCGAAGAGGTTGTCGACGTCCTCGGCGTCGTAGCCGGTGTCCTTGATGACGTCGACGACCGGCGACAGCGGCGGGATGTACCAGACCATCGGCATCGTGCGGTACTCCGGGTGCAGCGGCAGCGCGACCTTGTAGTCCATGATCAGCTTCTTCACCGGGCTGCGGCGGGCTGCCTCGATCCAGTCACCGGGGATGCCGGCCGCCTCGGCCTCGCGCCGGACCTCCGGGTCCTCGGGGTCCAGGAACACGCCCAGCTGGGACTCGTAGAGGTCGGTGTCGTCCTCGGTGGTGGCCGCCTCGAGCACCTTGTCGGCGTCGTAGAGGACGAGCCCGATGTAGCGCAGCCGGCCCACGCAGGTCTCGGAGCACACCGTGGGGATGCCGACCTCGATGCGCGGGTAGCAGAAGGTGCACTTCTCGGCCTTGCCGGTCTTGTGGTTGAAGTAGACCTTCTTGTACGGGCAGCCGGTGATGCACATCCGCCAGCCGCGGCAGCGGTCCTGGTCGACCAGGACGATGCCGTCCTCCTCGCGCTTGTAGATCGCGCCGCTGGGGCACGACGCCGCGCACGAAGGGTTGAGGCAGTGTTCGCAGATGCGCGGCAGGTAGAACATGAAGGTCTGTTCGAACTCGAACTTCACCTTGTCCTCGATGCCCTTGAGCATGACGTCCTTGGCCGCGTGCTCGCGCGAGCCGCCGAGGTCGTCGTCCCAGTTGGCGCTCCACGACACGTTGACCGGCTTGCCCGAGATGAGCGAGTACGGCCGGGCGACGGGGAAGTTCTTCTGCGCGGGAGAGTTGAGCAGCGTCTCGTAGTCGTAGGTCCACGGCTCGTAGTAGTCGCTGATCGAGGGCATCTTGGGGTTGCTGAAGATCGTCAGCAGCTTCTTGAGCCGCCCGCCGGCCCGCAGCTGGAGGCGGCCGTTCTTCATCACCCAGCCGCCGCGCCACTCCTCCTGGTCCTCGTAGCCGCGCGGGTAGCCCAGGCCGGGCCGGGTCTCGACGTTGTTGAACCACACGTACTCGGTGCCGGCCCGGTTGGTCCACGCCTGCTTGCACGTGACCGAACAGGTGTGGCACCCGATGCACTTGTCGAGGTTCATGACCATCGCCATCTGGGCCATGACGCGCATGTCAGTACTCCACGTTCTGGTTGGCGCGGCGGCGGATCATCGTCACTTCGTCGCGGTTGTTTCCGGTGGGCCCGATGTAGTTGAAGAAGTAGGCGAACTGGGCGTAGCCGCCGATCATGTGGCTCGGTTTCATCATGATCCGGGTGAGGGAGTTGTGGATGCCGCCTCGCCTCCCGTTGGTCTCGGTGAGGGGGACGTCGATGAGCCGGTCCTGCGCGTGGTGCATGTAGACGGTGCCCTCCGGCATCCGGTGCGAGACGATCGCGCGGGCCGCGACGACACCGTTGCGGTTGACCGCCTCGATCCAGTCGTTGTCGGCGACGCCGATCTTCTCGGCGTCGACGTCGGACAGCCAGATCGTCTGCCCGCCGCGGGAGAGGCTGAGCATGAACAGGTTGTCCTGGTACTCGCTGTGGATCGACCACTTGTTGTGCGGGGTCAGGTAGCGCACCGAGACGCCGAGGGCGTTCTGCTCGCCGAGCGCGGCCTCACCGAAGAGCTCGGTCATGTTCAGCGGCGGCCGGTAGACCGGCAACGCCTCCCCCATGCCGAGGATCCAGTCGTGGTCGAGGTAGAACTGCTGGCGCCCGGTGAGGGTGTGGAACGGCTTCTTGCGTTCGATGTTGATCGTGAACGGGGAGTACCGGCGGCCACCGCTCTCCGACCCGGACCACTCCGGGGAGGTGATGACCGGCACCGGCGCGACCTGGGTGTCGGCGAAGGTGATCTGCTTGCCCTCGTGCTCGGCCGCGAGGTCGTGCAGCTGGGTGCCGGTGCGCTTCTCCACGTTCTTGAAGCCGTGGGTGGCGAGGTGACCGTTGGTCGTGCCCGACAGGTGCAGGATCGCGTCGGCCATGTGGATGTCGGTGTCGAGCCGGGGCTGGCCGTTGCCGGCGCCGCCGTGGGCGACCCCGTTGCGGTGGCGCAGGATGTCGACCTCGCGCTTGACGTCGTAGGGCACACCCTTGGTGAGCATGCCGACCTTCTCCATGAGCGGGCCGATCGAGGTCATCTTGTCGTAGATGGCCGTGTAGTCACGCTCGGCGACGGCGAGCACCGGCAGGGTCTTGCCCGGCACGGGTTCGCACTCGCCGAGGCGCCAGTCCTTGACGACACCGTGCACCGTGGCCATCGCCTCGGGGGTGTCGTGCCACAGCGGCTTGGCGATGACGTCGCGCCGGGTGCCCAGGTGGTCGACCGCGAGCTCGGAGAACTTCTTCGCGACCGCCTTCCACGCCTCCCAGTCGGTCTTGGACTGCCACGGCGGGGAGATCGCCGGGTTGAAGGAGTGCACGAAGGGGTGCATGTCGGTGGTGTTCAGGTCGTGCTTCTCGTACCAGGTGGCTGCCGGCAGGACGACGTCGGAGAACAGCGTCGAGCTCGTCATCCGGAAGTCGATGGTCATGAGCAGGTCGAGCTTGCCCTCGGGCACGTGCTCGGGCCACTCGATCCCGGTGGGGCGCTTGTCCGGCGGGGCCTGCTCGGCGGTGACGGCGTTGTCGGTGCCGAGCAGGTGCTTGAGGAAGTACTCGTTGCCCTTGGCGCTGGACCCGAGCAGGTTGGCCCGCCACAGGCTGAGGATGCGGGGGTGGTTCTCCTCCGCCTCGGGGTCCTCGACGGCGAACCGGAGGGCACCGGACTTCAGCTGGTCGACGACGTAGTCCGCGGGAGCCAGCCCCGCGGCATCCGCCTCGTCCGCCAGCGCGAGGCTGCTGCGGTTGAAGGTCGGGTAGCTCGGGGTCCAGCCCAGGCGCACCGACTGGGCGAGCAGGTCCATGACGCCCTTGCCCGCGAAGACGCCGGTGCCGGCATCCACGTCGTCGGCGGTGAAGGTGTCGTAGCGGTACTGGCTGGTGTTGACGTACCAGTACGCCGTCTGGTTCATGTGCCGCGGCGGGCGCTGCCAGTCCAGCGCGAACGCCATGTGCTGGAAGCCCATGATCGGGCGGATCTTCTCCTGGCCGACGTAGTGCGCCCAGCCGCCACCGTTGCGCCCTTGGCACCCCGTGATCGTCGTGAGCACGAGCATCGCCCGGTAGATCTGGTCGGAGTGGAACCAGTGGTTGGTGCCGGCCCCCATGAGGATCATCCCGCGACCGCCGGTGTCGATGGCGTTCTGCGCCCACTCACGCGCCAGCCGCACGACCTGCTCGGCGGGCACGTTGGTGATCTCCTCCTGCCACGCCGGCGTCGCCGGGGTGGAGGGGTCCTCGTAGTCGGCCGGCCAGGTGCCCGGCATCCCGGGGCGGGCCACGCCGTACTGGGCGAGCATGAGGTCGAGCACGGTGGTCACCAGGCGCCCACCGATGCGGCGCACCGGCACCCCGCGCGTCACGTGCGCGACCTTGCCGTCGTACGCGTCGAACCTCGGCATCACGACCCGGGCCGTCTCGGATGCCGTGCCACCGGCGTCGAGGCCGTGCAGCGTCAGGACGGGGTCGATGTCCTCGAGGTCGAGGTTCCACTTGCCCCAGCCCTCGTCGCCGTAGCGGAAGCCGATGGAGCCGTTCGGGATGGCAACGTCACCGGTGCGCGCATCGAGCACGGCCGGCTTCCACATCGCGTTCTCGGAGGCGGCCTGCGCGATGTCGAGGTCACCGGCGACGAGGTACTTGCCGGGCCGGTAGGCCGGCCCGTCGGCGCCCTCGGCAGTGTCGGCGACGTCCCCGGCATCCTCGAGGGCGACGAGGAAGGGCAGGTCGGTGTACTGCTGGTTGTACTGCGTGAAGAAGTCGACCTGGCTGTCGACGAAGAACTCCTTGAGGATGACGTGCCCCATCGCCATCGCGAGCGCGCCGTCGGTGCCCGGGGCCGCGGCGACCCACTCGTCGGCGAACTTGACGTTCTCGGCGTAGTCGGGCGAGACGGCGACGACCTTCTGGCCGCGGTAGCGCGCCTCGGTCATCCAGTGCGCGTCAGGGGTGCGGGTCATCGGGACGTTCGAGCCCCACATGATGAGGTAGCCGGCATCCCACCAGTCGCCGGACTCGGGGACGTCGGTCTGGTCGCCGAACATCTGCGGCGAGGCGTTCGGCAGGTCGGCGTACCAGTCGTAGAACGAGAGCATCGGGGCGCCGACGAGCTCGAGGAAGCGGGCGCCCGAGGCGTAGGAGACCGGCGACATCGCGGGGATCGGCGAGAAGCCGGCGATGCGGTCCGGGCCCCAGCGCTTGACGGTGTAGACGTGCGCGGCGGCGATGATCTCGACGACCTCGTCCCAGCTCGAACGCACCAGGCCGCCCTTGCCGCGGGCGGACTTGTAGCGCCGGGCCTTGTCAGGGTCCTGGACGATGGACGCCCAGGCGAGCACGGGGTCGCCACCGAGGGCCGCCTTGGCCTCGCGGAACATCTCGAGCAGCACACCGCGCACGTACGGGTAGCGCACGCGCGTCGGGGAGTAGGTGTACCAGCTGAAGGCCGCGCCGCGGGGGCAGCCGCGTGGCTCGTACTCGGGGCGGTCGGCGCCGGTGGAGGGGTAGTCGGTCTGCTGCGCCTCCCAGGTGATGATCCCGTCCTTGACGTAGACCTTCCACGAGCAGGAGCCGGTGCAGTTCACCCCGTGGGTGCTGCGCACGACCTTGTCGTGGCTCCAGCGGTCGCGGTAGAACGCGTCGCCGGAGCGGCCGCCCTCGGTGTGGATCGAGCGCTTGTCGTCGGACACCTGTGACCGGGTGAAGAACCGGCGGGTGCCGACGAGGGCATTGGTCAGCGGCCCGTCGAGGGCGGGGCTGGTGGTCATGCGGGCTCCTTGGTTGCCGTGCCGGGGGTCTTGTCACGGAAGGGGGTTCGGGTGCTCACGTGCGCGACACACGTGGCGGGGCCGACGAAGGGTTCGAGGCCGATCTCGGTGTCCGGCTCGCCGAACTGCTCCATCGAGCCGGCGATCAGGCCGCGGTGGATGCCGCAGACCACGGCCGGGTTGTCGACGGCCAGGGCGAGGAACGGGCAGTCCTTGAGCACGAGGCGGGCGGTGCGCCCGCCGTCGGAGGTCGACATCTCCGGGGTGTAGCCCCACTCGTGCAGGACGTCGAGCATCCGGCCGACCTTGCTCAGCCACTCTCCCGGCGTTCTCGCGGGCGTGGATGCCGGGTCGGCCGGGACGTGCTCGACGGCCCACCGGCGGCCCGCCTCCAGCGGCGTCGGGGTGGCACCCCCGCTGCTGTCGGCGAACGCCCCCGCGAGCAGGCTGCTGAGCAGGCGCAGCGCGTCGGCCTCCCCCGCGACGTCGACCTCGGCGAGCGAGCCCTGCACCGGCGCGTAGATCTTGCGCGGGCGACCCGCGCTGCCGCTGCGGTGGAAGCTGGCCTCGACCAGACCGGCGGCGACCAGCTGGTCGAGGTGGAAGCGCACCGTCGTCAAGTGGAGCCCGACGTGCTCGGCGAGCTCTGCCGCAGTCAGGCCCACGGGGGTGGTCAGGTCGTGACTGGTCGCCGTGGCGTGGGCCAAGGTGTCGAGGAGGCGTCGGCGCACGGGCGAGGCGAGCACGGCGGCGGGGCCGAGGTCGTCTGTCGGGGCGCTCAACGCGGGTCGCTCCTCAGTTTGGAGGACAGGATTTCTCCTATCGAACCACACTCGCGCGTCGGGCGTGAAGTCACCAGATTCCGTTGACAGAGGCTCACTTTTCGGTGTACGACGATCCGTCGTAGACATAAGGGTGACCTCACTGGCAGGCTGGTCAACGGCGGTTGTAACGTCCGATCCGAGATATTTAGATGACTACTCTCATCCAAATGGAGGCCACGGTCATGACCCTGACCACGGAGCCGGACACGGCACCCGCCCATCCCGAGGTGTCGAGCGGCGCCAAACGCGTCCTCACGATGTCGACGATCGCCTTCACCCTGATGTTCGCGGTGTGGCTGATGTTCGGCATCCTCGGCGTGCCGATCCAGAAGGAACTGGGGCTGAGCGACCCCGAGCTCGCGTGGATCTCCGCCGTCGCCGTGCTCAACGGGTCACTGTGGCGCCTGCCCGCCGGCATGCTCACCGACCGGGTCGGCGGCCGGGTGGTGACCATCTCCATGCTCCTGCTCACGGCCATCCCGTGCTTCTTCCTCACCCAGGTCTCGGGCTACGGCGCCCTGCTCGTGCTGGCCTTCCTCGTCGGCTTCGCGGGCAACCTGTTCAGCGTCGGCATCGCGTGGAACGCCGCCTGGTGGCCCAAGGAGCGGCAGGGCTTCGCCCTCGGCGTCTTCGGCGCCGGCAACGTCGGCGCCTCGGTGACCAAGCTGCTCGTGGTGCTGCTGCCGACGATCATCGCGAGCACGGCCGGCGCGATGTACCTCGGCATCTTCCCCGGTGGCTGGCGGATCTTCCCCGCGTTCTACACCGTCGCGCTGGTCGTCGTCGCCATCCTGACGTTCCTGATCGTCCCCCGACACGACAAGATGAACGGTGCCGGCAAGCCACTGGGCGAGATGCTCGCCCCGCTCAAGCACGTGCGCGTCTGGCGCTTCAGCCTCTACTACGCGGCGGTCTTCGGGGCCTACGTCGCGCTGTCGGCCTGGCTGCCGAAGTACTACGTCGACAACTTCGGTGTCGAGCTCCAGGTCGCCGCTTTGCTCACCGCGACGTTCATCTTCCCGGCATCCCTGCTGCGCCCGGTCGGTGGCTGGTTCTCCGACAAGTACGGTGCCCGCCGAGTCATGTACTGGACCTTCGGGGTGATGCTGGCGACGACCGGCATCCTCATGATGCCCAACGGCCACCTCGTCATCGACCAGGCCGACGGCACCCAGAGCGAGCACCTGGCCTACGCCATCGGCATCGTGCCCTTCGCCCTTCTCGTGTTCGTCCTCGGTTGCGCCATGGGGGTCGGCAAAGCCGCCGTCTACAAGCACATCCCCGAGTACTTCCCCGACAACGTCGGCTCCGTCGGCGGCCTCGTCGGGATGTTCGGTGGGCTCGGCGGGTTCGTCCTGCCGCCGCTGTTCGCCTACACCAAGGTCTGGTCAGGCTTCCCGAGCTCGACGTTCTTCGTCCTGTTCCTGCTGACCGCAGCCTGCTTCATCTGGATGCACTGGACGGTCGTCCACATGCTGCACCGCGAGTCGCCCGACCTCGCCCGCCACCTCGAGACCCCGGCCGTTCCCGCGGCCGTCCGCTAAGGAGACATCGATGAGCACCGCCCCCGCACCGGCCCGCAAGGGTGAGTGGCTGGAGTCCTGGGACCCGGAGAACGAGCAGACCTGGGACAAGTCCCTGGCCTGGCGCACCCTGTGGATCACGACCTTCTGCCTCACCTTGGCCTTCATCGCCTGGTTCCTGCCGAGCGCGATCATCCCCAAGCTCAACGCGCTGGGCTATGACTTCAGCAAGAGCCAGCTCTACTGGATGGCCGCGATGCCGGGTCTGGCCGCGGGGCTGTTCCGGCTCGTGTGGATGGTGCTGCCACCCATCATGGGCACCCGCAAGATGGTGTCGCTGACCAGCCTGCTGCTCATCGCCTCGACCCTCGGCTGGGGCGTGCGCGTGCAGACCCCCGATGCCCCCTACTGGGAGCTCATGGTGCTGGCCTTCCTCGCCGGCATCGGCGGCGGGGCGTTCTCCGGCTTCATGCCGAGCACCTCGTACTTCTTCCCGCGCCGCATGCAGGGCACGGCCCTGGGTCTGCAGGCCGGTCTGGGCAACTTCGGCGTCTCGTTCGTGCAGCTGCTCACCCCGTACCTCATCGCCATGGGTGCCCTCGCGATCTTCGGCGGCAGCCAGCAGATGACCATTCCCGGCAAGGAGCCGGCGACCGTCTGGTACCAGAACGCCGCCTTCGTGTGGATCCCGCTCATGGTCGTCGGCGCGGTCCTCGCGTGGACGATGCTGAAGTCGGTGCCCGTCAAGGCGAACATCCGCCAGCAGTTCGACATCTTCAGCAACCAGGACACCTGGTGGATGACGCTGCTCTACATCATGACCTTCGGCACCTTCTCCGGCCTGGCCGCCCAGTTCGGTCTGCTCATGACCAACCTCTACGGCAGCGGCAACACCGACATCGTCCAGGGCAGCGGCGCGAGCGCCACGGTGCTCGTCGCCGGCTACGCCGTGCCGGATGCCGTGAAGTACGTCTTCCTCGGCCCGCTCATCGGGGCGGCCGCCCGGGTTGCCTTCGCCCCCCTCACCGACCGCATGGGCGGTGCCCGCTGGACCCTCGTCTCGGGGATCGGCCTCATCGCCGCCATCGCCTGGACGATCCCCGGGCTGACGCCGGACACGAGCTCGGCGGCCGCGCTGGAGTCCGGCTTCGACCAGTTCCTCTACGGCATGCTCGCGATCTTCCTGTTCAGCGGGATCGGCAACGCCTCGACGTTCAAGCAGATGCCGATGATCTTCGAGCGCCGCCAGGCCGGTGGCGTCATCGGCTGGACCGCCGCCATCGCCGCGTTCGGGCCGTTCTTCTTCGGGGTCGGCGTGACGAGCCTGGGCCCGGTCGCGTTCTACTCCATCGGGATCGCGTGGGCCGTCATGTGCGTCGCGATCACGTGGTGGCGCTACGCCCGCCCGGGTGCCCCAAAGCCCGGCTGATCGACCCGCCCCAACCCGCGATGAGTGCGGAAGTGGTTGCCCTGGGCACCACTTCCGCACTCACGGCTGAAGGGACTGGAGGTCCTCGGGGGTGTCGACGTCTCGGGACGTGATGCCAGTGATCGGCACCTCGAGGTGTGGGAGGGCCAGCAGGGTCTTCGCGGGGATGCCGTGCGCGGGCTCGGGCACGAGGTCCCGGGCCGCGGTGGTGCGGTACACGGCCAGCAGAGGGTTGGCGTGCCCCTCGTCGTCGACGGCCACCGCCGCTGCGGTGTCCGGGCCAGCCGCCGCGAGCGCGTCGACCAGCGTGCGGAGGCCGGGCACGGCATACGGCATGTCGCCAGCCACCACGGCGGTCAGGTCG
>JAGNQK010000059.1:0-2918 GCA_017989115.1 Dermatophilaceae bacterium
CCCGCCTCGACGATCGCGAAGTTCCTCGATCGCAGCGGCCCCGGCATCCAGCAGCTCGCCTACCGCGTCACCGATCTGGATGCCGTGAGCGCCACCTTGCGAGAGCGTGGGTTGCGCCTGCTCTACGACGCGCCCCGGCGCGGCACGAGCAACAGCCGGGTCAACTTCATCCACCCCAGGGACGCGGGCGGCATCCTCGTCGAGCTCGTCGAGCCGGCCGACTCAGCCCACTGACGGTCACGACGGCGCGCTGACGGGCTCGACCGGTCAGCGCACCAGTGCCTTGCGGTTGCGCATCGCCCGCACGAAGGTGGCGCCGGCAAAGGGCAGGAACAGCGCCCCGGTGAGCAGCGCCACCGCGGCCAACGAGTTGTAGGCCCACATGTCGGTGGCCCGAACGACCTCGGCCTGAGCGTTGGCCCACCAGCCCAGGGCGAGGAACCCGACCCCCATCAGGAGCATGACCAGGGGGCCCACGTAGCTCGTCGGCCGCCACGGCCCCGACCCCGGCATCGTGTTGGACATGCTCTCAGCGTGGCACACCGGGCTCGGCCGAGCCAGCGTTCTGCGAGCCGCCGCGCTCATCCGATGCCGCCCCGGCGGCGACGAGCATCGGGGCCAGCACGACGGCGATGAAGGCCGGGATGACCAGGCCAGAGTCGTTGACAGCGAACCCGACCAGGGCGAGGACGAGGGCCCCTCGCACCACCGGCACCCCGGCATCCACCGGGTGCCAGCCGACCCGCCAGGCCACCACCACGAGAACCACCGTCGCGATCGAGATGGCCAGCAGCGGCGGGGACCCGAGGTTGGTGAGGTTCTGCGCGAGCTTGCGCCCGAGCACCGAGCCCGCCTCCCCCGAGATCACCGTGTCGACGAACTCGCCGAGGTGGGTGCGCGACGCCGGCGGGCGCCGCCAGTCGAGCCAGGAGATCGCCCCGACGAGCAGCCCGGCCGCCACGACGGCCACCACCGACCGGCGCAGCGTCAGCCGGACGCCGGCGGCACCGGCGATGACGACGAGCCCACCGAGCAGCAGCCCCGGGGGGCCGCCGAAGTCGGCGCCTAGCGACGGCAGGCCCTCGATCGCCAACAGCACGACGAGCAGCCCGAGCCCCAGCCCCACCGCGACCTGGCGCGAGCGCCACCGCGCCCCCGCGACCCAGGCGACGAGCACGAGCGCCGCCAGCCCGTAGAGCGCGAAACTCGTGTTCCCGAAACCGTAGAACCGCCCACCGACGGTCGGGTTCTGCCCGAAGACCGACCCGAGCTGCAGCCGCGACCCGAGGAGCACGTCACCGGCGAGCACCACCACCGTGAACAGCGCCAGGGTGCGCAGCGCACCCAGCGGATGCCGTCGCTCGGCACCCAGCGCGACCGCCGCCACCAGCGCGGTCACCGCCACGAGGATCGCGACGAACACCGCGGCCGGGGCCAGCATCTGCCACCAGGGCACCAGGTTCGCGGCAAACGTCGAGATGGGCACGGCAGCCACCGCGACCCCGCCGACGACCAGCGCCCGGGGCAGCTCTCGCGACGCCCCGCGACGCCACCAGCACCACGCACCCAGGGCCGCCCAGAGGGCGAAGCCCACGGCCAGCCAGGCCGTCACCTGCGGGCTCACCGATCGCAGGGTCGCAGCCCGTGTCTCGAACCCGACGAGGTCATCGACCCGCTGACCGGCCGACGAGGTTCCCGAGACCACGGACACGGCCCGCCCGCTGATCGGTGCGTCCTCGATCCCGACCCGCTCGAGGGCCGTGGCCGTGAGGTCCTGGAGCTGGATGACGCCGGGCTGTCGCGTCGAGCCCGAGGTCAGCAGGCCCTCGCCGAACGACGGACCGCTCGCCACGACCGCCCGCGGTCGCACGCTGGAGTCACCGTCGCCGAGCCCGGCCACGACGACGTCGGCCCCGGGTGCCGCCCCGACGACCTGGGCGACGAGCGCGTCGAGGCGCGTCACGGCATCCGCCCGCTCGGGCTGGGTGACCGGCAGCGCTCCCCCGTCGACGAGCACCACGGGGCACTCGACGCTGGTCGGCACCGTGTCGGAGTACGTCGACCCCACCGATCCGTCAGGGTCGGCGGCACCGATCGCCGCACCCGCCCCGCTGCTCTGCACGCACGCCCCGGATGCCGCGACCGCCTCGGCGAGCAGCCCCGGTCTGGCGTCGTAGGAATCCGCAGCGGCAGCGGCCAGGTAGTCGGACCAGTGCGGCACGACCCCACCGACCGGGGGCAGCGGCTCGCGGCACGGCCCGGGCAGGTCCCCCGCGCGTCGCCCGGCCGAGAGGGTGAGCCAGCCGTCGATGGCGCAGGAGCGGCTGCGCACCGCCCGCACGGTCAGCGACCCGGAGGCGCCCTGCTCGACGAGCGCGCTGAGGGCTGGCAGGTCGTCGCGCTCGAGGTCGGACCAGGCGAGCCCGGGCGCGCCGACGATGACGAGTGGCGGGGTGTCTGAGGCCGTGGCTGTCGTCGCGGACGTCGTGGCGGATGCCGTCGCCCACGCCCATGGTGTGGCCGCGAGGCCGAGGGCCGCGGCCACGAGAGCCATGGCGGCGACGAGGGCGCGGCGCATCATGCCCGCACCAGCTCGTGGGTGGCGATGACCACGAGGGATGCCGTCCACGCGAGGGGGGCGACCGCGGCCGGTCGGCCGTCGTGCAGCACCTTCTCGGGGTAGGAGCCGGCCTCGGTGCGGTGGTCGCCGAGCCATTTCAGCAGGATCTCGGCCTTGGTCGGGTAGCCGTTGGCGGCCCACGCGGCGGCGAAGAGGGCCGTGGTCGGGGTCCAGCTGATGCCGTCGTTCTTCCACGAGGCGCCGGGGGCCAGACCCCCGGCCGGGCGCAGCATCGAGGTCTGGGCCCGGTCGATGGCCGTCAGCACCTCGACGTCCGCCTCCGTCGGCCCGATGGGGG
>JAGNQK010000059.1:3018-9437 GCA_017989115.1 Dermatophilaceae bacterium
GCGCGCCTCGAACCCGCCGTCCCTGCCCTGGACACCGCGCAGCCAGCGCAGCTGGTCGGCCGCTGCGTCGTGGTGGCCGACCCGGGCCAGGGCTGCTGCCACGAACGAGACGTCCCTGGGCCACGCGTAGCGCCACCGGTCGGTCCACCCCGCCACGGAGACCTTGAGGTCGGCGGAGAGGGCGCGCAGGTCGAGCAGGGCAGAGCGGAGCACATCGTCACCCGCGTCGAGGCAGGTCTGCACCCAAGGGGCGCACGAGGCGAGCCACGCCTGCTCCTCCTCGAGCAGGGCAGCCGTCTGGACGCGGTCGGCGAGCACCCGCGTGCCCGGCACCACGGCATCCACCCGTCCCACCGGGACGATCTCACGGCTCCCGCCCCCGCCGAAGGCCACCGTCTCCCCGTACAACGGCACCTCGGCGCGCATGATCCGCTCGGTGATGCTCCAGTACGCCGTGCCCGAGTAGGCCAGCAGCCCGACCCCACCGAGCAGCACGCGGCGGCGGGTCAGGGCGATCGGGGACACGACGAAACTGTATGCCGGATGCCTGAGCAGGGCTCCCGACCCCCGTGAGCCGGATCACGCTGTGGGCACCGTCATACGCACGCAACCGGGGCCGGGTCGGCGGCTAGGTTCACGCAAGACCCAGCCTTCGCCGCCAAAGGAGCACGACCGCATGGACCAGATCCGCGAGGCCATCCTCTCCGGGGACCGCACCGAGCAGACCTACGCCGGGATCGAGGTGCCGAAGACCTATCGGGCCGCGACCGTGCACAAGGACGAGGCCCTGATGTTCGAGGGTCTGGCCAGCCGCGACAAGGACCCGCGCAAGTCCCTGCACGTCGAGCAGGTGCCCACCCCCGAGCTCGCGCCCGGTGAGGCCCTCGTCGCCGTCATGGCCAGCGCCATCAACTACAACACCGTGTGGACCTCGATCTTCGAGCCGGTGTCGACGTTCGGGTTCCTCGAGCGCTACGGCCGCACCTCGGAGTTCGCCAAGCGTCACGACCGCGACTACCACGTCGTCGGCTCCGACCTCGCGGGCGTCGTCCTGCGCGTGGGCCCGGGTGTGACCAAGTGGAAGCCCGGCACCGAGGTCGTCGCGCACTGCCTGTCCGTCGAGCTCGAGGACGCCGCCGGTCACGACGACACGATGATGGACCCGCAGCAGCGGATCTGGGGGTTCGAGACCAACTTCGGCGGTCTGGCCGAGCTCGCGATCGTCAAGGCCAACCAGCTGATGCCCAAGCCCACCCACCTGTCGTGGGAGGAGGCGGCATCTCCCGGCCTGGTCAACAGCACGGCCTACCGCCAGCTCATCTCGCGCAACGGCGCCCACATGAAGCTCGGTGACCGCGTGCTCATCTGGGGTGCGTCGGGCGGATTGGGTTCCTACGCGACCCAGATGGCCCTGGCCGGCGGCGCGACCCCGATCTGCGTGGTCTCCTCCCCCGAGAAGGCCGCGATCTGCCGCGCGATGGGCGCCGAGCTCATCATCGACCGCTCCGCGGAGGGGTACCGGTTCTGGAACGAGGACGGCACGGCGCAGAACCCCAAGGAGTGGCAGCGCCTGGGCAAGAAGATCCGTGAGCTGACCGGTGGGCACGACGTCGACATCGTCTTCGAGCACCCCGGCCGCGAGACCTTCGGCGCCAGCGTCTACGTCGCCCGCAAGGGCGGCACGATCGTCACGTGTGCGTCGACCTCGGGATACATGCACGAGTACGACAACCGCTACCTGTGGATGAACCTCAAGCGCATCGTCAGCTCGCACTTCGCGAACTACCGCGAGGCGTGGGAGGCCAACGAGCTCATCGACCGCGGCCTGATCCACCCGACCCTCAGCCGCACCTACCGCCTCGAGGACGTCGGTACCGCCGCCCTGGACGTGCACCGCAACCTCCACCAGGGCAAGGTCGGCGTGCTCACCCTGTCGCCCGAGGAGGGCCTCGGCGTGAGCAACCCCGAGAAGCGGGCCCGCTTCGAGAGCGAGATCAACCGCTTCCGCAACGCCTGACCTTCTCCCGACTTCGTGCGACTTGGGTGCGGTTCTGCGCCACACACCTCCCCAGACCGGTGCCGAAGTCGCACGAAGTCGGAGAGGGATGCCGTGGCGCCCGGCGGCCTCATCTCACCGTAGGGTTGCCGCGGGAGGTGTGGCGTGGACGTGTCGAGGCTGTGGAGCCCGGTGACCCGGTGGGGTGAGTTCCGGCGACGGCAACTCGCGGCGCTCGAGGAGAGCAACCGCATCGCGGCCCGGGCGACGGACGCCGAACCCGCCGACGTCGACCACACCGCCACCGCCTCCGCCCCCGGCGACGGTGACGCGGTCGTCCAGCCCCAAACCCCCACCGGGAGCTCCGAGGAATCCCGCACCTCGGCATCCTCGCCGTTCGTCGTCGACCCGACCCAGCCGACGGTCACGCCCTACGGTGTCATCGGCCGCCCGCTCAACCGCCACTCGCCGTTCTACATCGGCTTTTTCGGCGCCACGGGGGCGATCATCGCCATCGGCCTGTGGCGGCTCGTCGGGCAGATCACGACGACGCTGACGCTGCTCGTCGTCTCCCTCTTCATCGCGCTCGCACTCAGCCCGATCGTCGACGGCCTCGTGTCGCGGGGCGTGCGCCGGGCCGCGGCCGTGGCCGCCGTCTTCAGCGGGTTGCTCGTGATCTTCGGCGTGATCCTGGCCGTGGTCATCCCGCCCGTCGCCCTCGAAGGGGCGGAACTGGCGCGACAGGCCCCCGGATACGTCGAGCAGCTCCTTGATGCCCGCTGGGTGCGCGACCTCGACGCGAACTATGACGTCCTGGATACCCTCCAGGCCGAGATCCGAGCGCGGGCCATGGACCAGTCGTTCATCCAGGGGGTGCTCGGCGGCATCTTCGGGGTGGGCAGAGCCGTGCTCAACGGCACCTTCCAGGTCTTCACGGTGCTCGTGCTGACGCTGTACTTCCTGGGGTCGCTGCCGCGCGTCAAGCAGGCTGGTTACGCCCTCGTGCCGGCCTCGCGGCGGGCCCGCGTCGAGCCGCTGTCGGAGGAGATCATGCGCCGGGTGGGCTCCTACGCCCTGGGCCAGGTCTCCATCGCCACCCTGAACGGGGTGCTGTCGTACCTGATGATGACCCTCGTCGGCATCCCGTACGCCGCGGTGCTCGCCGTGACCGTCGGCCTGCTCGGGCTCATCCCGATGATCGGTGCCACCCTCGGGGCGGTGCTCGTGTGCGCCATCGCGTTCGTCTCCGAGCCGAACACGGCGCTCATCGCGGGCGTGTACTACCTGATCTACCAGCAGCTCGAGAACTACCTCGTGGCACCGCGGATCATGCAGCGCACCGTGTCGGTGCCGGGGCCGGTCACCGTCGTCGCCGCCCTCGCCGGCGGCGCGCTGCTCGGGGTGCTCGGCGCCCTGCTCGCGATCCCGGTGGCCGCCGGGCTCCTGCTGCTCTACGAAGAGGTGCTGGTCCCGCGCCAGAACCGCGCCTGACCGCCCCCTACGGCTCAGGGGCGGGCGGCGTGCCGGGCCGACCAGCAGCGGGTGTGCCAGTGCCGCCGCTCATCGATACCGCCGACCCCCTGCGCCGGCCACACGACGACGTGCGGCGTACCGACGGCAATGCCCTGGTGACACCCCGGGCACCGGTACTCACGGGTCGATGTCGCCCCCGACAGCTGGCGGACGTGCCACGGACGGCCCGAGTAGGACTGGGTACCGACCTCGCTGGCGCCCGAGAGCGGCCGGGACTCGAGGTCGCGGCGGCGGCGGTTGGCCCTGGGCATGCCGCCCATGCTTCCAGACGACGTCAGCCCGTGATGCGCGCGCTCGTCGGGTCGTACATCGGACGCAACGACACCACGGCCGGATGCCGGGTCCCGGCGACATCGACCTCCCACCGCCCGTCGGCGAGCCACTGCGGCGTCACCGGCCCGTCGCCGCCGACGAACGCCAGGCCCACCGCGCCGCCGAGGGTCCAGCCGTACGACGCCGAGCGCACCTCCCCGACGACGACACCGTCGCGTAGCACCGGCTCGGCGTGGAAGAGCAGCGGCTCGGGGTCGCTCAGCAGCACCTGGACGAGCCGGTGGTGCGGTGTGCCCCGCTCCTTGGCCGCCAGGGTGGCCTCGCGCCCGACGAACCCGCCCGGCTTGTCGAGGGCGACGGCGAAACCGAGCCCGACGCCGTAGACGTCGTCGGTGTTGTCGATGTCGTGGCCGAAGTCGCGGTAGCCCTTCTCCATCCGCAGGCTCGACAACGCCTTGAGACCCACGGGTCGGATGCCGTGCGCAGCACCCGCCGCGAGGACGGCATCCCACACCTCGCCCGCGCGCGAAGCGGGCGCGTACAGCTCCCACCCCAGCTCACCGAGGTAGGTGATGCGGATGGCGAGCACCTCGACACCGGCGATGTCGACGCGGCGCGCCGCCCGGAACGGGAAGGCCTCACTCGACCAGTCAGCGCCGGGAGCAGCCTGCGCGAGGGTCGCGCGGGAGCTGGGGCCCTGCACGGTGAGCAGCGCGAGCTCGGTCGTGACGTCCTCGACGGTGGCGTCGGCGTCTCCGACCGCCCGCCGCAGCTGGCCCAGCGCCGACCCGTGCGCGGTGTCGGACACGACGACGAGGAAGTCGTCCGCCGCCAAGCGGGTCACCGTGAGGTCGGCCCGGATGCCACCGTCCTCCCCGAGCCACTGGGTGTACGTGATGACCCCGTCGCGCTCGTTGACCGCGCCAGCGCTCAGGCGGTCGAGCACCACGCCGGAATCAGGCCCGCGCACCGCGAACTTGGCCATGAACGACATGTCCATGAGCCCGACGGCCTCGCGCACCGCCTCGTGCTCGGCGCGCCAGTTCGCGAACCACGGGTGGTGCCCCCAGCCTGGTTCGTCGGTGGGGGTCTGCCCACGCCCGGCGTACCAGGCCGCGGACTCCCAGCCGCTGACGTCACCCAGACGGGCACCCTCCGAGACCAGCCGGTCGTGCACGGGTGAGGTGAACTCGCCACGCGCGGAGGTGAGCTCGATGCCCGGGGTGTGAACGGCATACACGGTGCCGAGGATCTCGGCGGTGCGCTGCGCTCGGTGCGTCGGGTTGAGCTGCCAGTCCCGGAAGCGGGCGACGTCGAACCCGGTGACGTCGACGTCGGGGTGGCCGTCGGCGACCCACTGAGCGACGATGCGGCCCATCCCGCCAGCCGACAGGATGCCGACGGAGTTCAGCCCCGCACACACGAAGTAGCCGTGGATGCCGGGAGCCTCACCCACCGCCGGCGCGAGGTCGGGGGTGAAGGACTCGGGCCCGCAGAAGAACGTGCGGATGCCGACGGTCTCGACAACCGGTACGCGCGCGATGGCGCGCTCGACGAAGGGGCCCATCCGGTCCCAGTCGGGGGCGATCTCACCGAAGGAGAAGTCGCGTGGGATGCCGTCGACGTTCCATGCGGCGGCGACCGGCTCGAAGAGCCCGACCATCATGCCGCCGCCCTCCTCGCGGTAGTAGCCGTAGGAGGCCGGGTCCTCGAACACCGGCGCGTCCGGGCTCATGCCGTCGATCGGCTCGGTGATGAGGTAGTAGTGCTCGGCCGCCTGGTTCGGCACGACGACGCCGTTGCGCTCGGCGAGCTCACGGGCCCACATGCCCGCGCAGTTGACGACGACGTCGCACTCGACGTCACCGGCATCCGTGCGGACCCCGGTGACCTCCTCGACGAGCCCGCGCGGGCGGGTGACGACCTGCTCGACCCGCACCCCCTCGACGATCCTGACCCCGAGGTTGCGGGCCCCCCTGGCCAGGCTCATCGTGACGTCGACCGGGTTGACCCGGCCGTCGCCCGGCACGTGGAGGCCCGCGAGCAGGTCGTCGGTGCGCGCCAGCGGGAAGAGGTCGGCCATCTCCTTCGGGCCGATCTCCTCGACCTCGAGGCCGATGTGGCGCTGGAACGCCGCGACCCGGCGGTACTCCTCGAGCCGGTCCGCGTCCGCAGCCGCCTCGATGAGCCCGACCGGCTTGAACCCCGTCGCCACACCCGTCTCCGCCTCCAGGCGGGCATAGAGATCACGCGAGTACAGCCGCATCCGGGTGTTCGTCTCGCTCGTGGAGCCGAAACAGGTCATCAGGCCGGCCGCGTGCCATGTCGTGCCGGACGTCAGCCGGTCACGTTCGAGCACGAGGACATCGGTGATGCCCAGATGCGCCAGGTGGTAGGCGATCGAGGCGCCGATGACGCCTCCTCCGATGATGACGACCCGGGCCCGCGCCGGCAATGCTGTGCTCACCCGCCCAACCTATCCACCCCGCGCCCGGCTCGGTTCCCCCTCCCCCGTCGAGAGGAGGCAACACGCAGGCGGTGAGCCCACGGCATCCGCGTGTTGCCTCCTCTCGACGCACGCTCGCACGCTCGCACGCTCGCACGCTCGCACGCTCGC
>JAGNQK010000059.1:9537-11956 GCA_017989115.1 Dermatophilaceae bacterium
CGCACGCTCGCACGCTCGCACGCTCGCACGCTCGCACGCTCGCGCCAGCCTCACTCCTCAGCGGGGCCGGCCGCACCCCGGGTGATCCAACTTTGGGATGCTTCACGTGGTGGGCCAGTGCTCAAATCTGGCCTGTGGACAACTCGGACGAGGCCTCTCGGGGCGGCAGAGTCGTCAGATGCCTCCCCCAGACCTGCCACCGCTGCCGCCAGGACCCCTGTCCCTGGCGACAGCTCGCAGCCTCGGGCTGACGGACCACCAGTGGCGCCTGCCACAACTCCTTCGCACCACCCGGTCGGTTCGCTCCGTGGCCCTGCCCACCAACGCCCGAGAGCGGGCAGCCTCATTCCGGATGGCCCTGCCGGATGACGTCATCTTCTCCCACGTGACAGCGGCCCAGCTCTGGGGCCTGCCACTGCCACGTGGCCTCGAGAACCAGGTGGAACTCGACGTCATGCGCGACACCTCCCGTGGGCGAATAGTCCGTCATGGGTGCCTTGGTCACCGAGGTCGTGAGCGGCGCGCGTCGACCATCGTTCACGGCATCCCCGTCACCTCGCTCGGCGACACGTGGGTGGATCTCGGCGAGGTGGTGTCACGAGGCCTGGGTCGCGATGACCTCGTGGTGGCTGGGGACGTCGTGGCGACCCGCACCTCGAGGGTTCCTCCCGGTTCATCCACGGCGGATGCCGTTCGGCCCCTCGCGGACGCGCTCGCCGCGCGCGTGCGCCCCCGCAACAAGGCCCTGCTGACGGCATCCCTCGCGCTCGTGCGTCCGGGCGTGCGCTCACCGATGGAGAGCCGGTCACGGCTGGTGTTCGTCGATGCGGGCTTTCCCGAACCGGAGGTCAACGGTCATGTCTTCGCTGCCGATGGCGGCTGGCTGGCCGAGTGCGACCTGCTCTGGCGGGCACGGCGCGTCATCGGGGAGTACCAGGGGGCCGTGCACTCAGGGATCCGTGCACGCAGCCGCGACTCGCACCGCAACGGGCTGCTCACGGACGAGGGCTGGCTCGTGCTGGAGATCTTCGCCGAGGACCACACCGACCGTCATCGCAAGTCGCTCATGCTGAACCGGTTCGCTCGAGCCCTGGACCTCGACCCCGCCACGCTGTGCATCGCCGGGTGAGGGGAGTCCAGCAACCAGCCCGCCGGAGTCGAGAGGAGGCGACACGCAGGCGGCGCACGGCCGGCCTCCGCGTGTTGCCTCCTCTCGACCCGCGAGCGTCCGATGCCGGATGCCGGATGCCGGTCAGGCGTAGGTGCGGAACCCGCGCCCGGTCTTGCGCCCCAGGTAGCCGGCGGTCACGAGGTGCTCGAGCAGCGGCGCCGGCGCATAGCCCGGCTCGCGGAACTCGGTGTACAGCTCACGCTCGATGGCCAGGGACACGTCGAGGCCGACGACGTCGAGCAGCTCGAAGGGCCCCATCGGCAGCCCACAGCCCGCCTTCATCGCCGTGTCGATGTCGTCGGCCGAGGCGTAGTTGGCCTCGAGCATGCGCACCGCGTCGTTGAGGTAGGGGAAGAGCAGCGCGTTGACGATGAAGCCGGAGCGGTCGCCGCAGGTCACGGCCACCTTGCCGACCTTGGCGCACAGGTCCTGCACCGTGGCGATCACGTCGGGTGCAGTCGTCACGGTGTGCACGACCTCGACGAGCTTCATGACCTGCGCCGGGTTGAAGAAGTGCATGCCGATCACGTCCTGCGGACGCGAGGTCACCTTGGCGCAGTCGATGATCGGCAGCGAGGACGTCGTCGTCGCGAGGATGGCACCCGGCTTGCAGATGCGGTCGAGGTCGCGGAAGAGCTGCTGCTTGATCTCGAGGTCCTCGGCGATGGCCTCGACGACGAGATCGACGTCCGCGAGCGCCTCGCGGTCGGTGGCGCCGCTGACCCGTCCGAGCATCGCCTCGGCGTCCTCGGCGGTCATCCGGCCCTTCTCGACCGCGCGCGACGTGCTGCGCGCCAGGGCGGTGTGCACCCCGGCGACCTTGTCGTCGCCGCGCGCCACGAACGTCACGGCATACCCGGCCTTGGCGAACACCTCGATGATGCCGGTCGCCATCGTCCCGGAGCCGACCACACCGACCGTGGCCACCGACCGCAGGGTGACGCCCGCGGGGGGACCGCCAGCCGGGGTGTTGGCGTCCGCGACGACCTGCGGCGAACCGGGCTGCTCGTACGTGTAGAACCCCCGACCGCTCTTGCGGCCGAGCATGCCTGCGCTGACCATCTGCTTGATGATGGGGCTCGGCGCGTGCAGGCGGTCACGGCCCTGCTTGTACATCGTGTCGAGGATCTCGTATGCCGTGTCGAGGCCGATGAGTTCGAGCAGCGCGAGCGGGCCCATCGCGTAACCGCAGCCGAAGCGCATCGCGGCGTCGAGGTCCTCGCGGGTGGCGTAGCGGCTCTCGAACAT
>JAGNQK010000060.1 GCA_017989115.1 Dermatophilaceae bacterium
CCTAGCGGCCGCGTGAAGCGAGCCACAGGCCTGGCCGGGAGGCGCCTCGCCGGAGGAGAATTCTGGGGACGCCTTCGCGGCGAGCGACCGGCGTCGATGCGCAGTTCCGCAGGAGGGCCCATGAAACACACCGCGGCCGCGGACGTGATCGTCGGAGGCGCCCAGGTGCTCGCGGCGACGCTGACCGCCCCGCTCGGCAGGGGTCGGTACAACCGCTGGGGCGCAGCCGATGCCGAGGTCGCGGCCGCCATGCCGGGCGACGAGCTCGTGCCGGACCCGCTGCTCGGATACACGCGGGCCATCACGATCGACGCGCCACCGGAGGACGTCTGGCCGTGGTTGGTGCAGATGGGTCAGGGACGCGGCGGGCTCTACAGCTACGACGGGCTCGAGAACCTCGTCGGGTGCGACATCCACAGCGCCGACCGGGTGCTGCCCGCCTTCCAGCAGCTGGCGGCCGGGGACCTGATCCGCCTGGGCCCGACGGGCTACCCGTGCTTCCGGGTCGACCAGGTCACCGCCCTCGAGTCCCTGGTGCTCGTCGGAGCCGACCCGCGCCCGCCGCACGCCGCCGCTGCTGCCGACTCACCCACCGGCATCGCCACGTGGCAGTGGCAGCTGCGTCGGACCCCGGATGCGCGGGGAACGCGACTGGTCACCCGCCAACGCCTCGCGTATCCACAGTCGCTGGGGCCGAGTGTCATGTGGCACCTGGTCGAGCCGATCGGCTTCGTCATGGAACGCCGGATGCTGCACGGGATCAAGGCGCGCGCGGAGCTCACGCGGCTGCCGACGCTACGCTCGGAGTGATCGATGGGAGGTGCCCGTGGCGTACGACGAGGAACTGGCGGGCCGGATCAGAGTCGCGATCGAGGCTGCGGCCGGCTCGGCGGGATACCGCGAGATCAGGATGTTCGGCGGTCTGTGCTGGACCGTGAACACCCACATGGCCGTCGGGGCAACCGGTGACGACCTGATGGTCCACGTGGGCACGGACGGGGTCGACCACGCCCTCGCGCACGGCGCCCGCCCCGCCACGATGGGTCAACGCACCATGGGCGGCATGGTCCTGGTCGCGGCGGCAGACCTGGCGGACTCGGCCGCGATGGACGCATGGGTCGGCCCGGCGGTGGAGCGGGCCCAGGCGAAGCCGCCCAAGCAGCCCAAGCAGCCCGAGGCGCCGAAGGCGTAGGTGACCGGGTCCCGGTCACCCGCTGCTGTTGACGGCCGCCAAGAGGGCGTCGAGCACCTCGCGGGTGTGCGGGTCGTCCAGGGCCTCGCCGATCCACTCGGCGGCGTCGGCACGCTGTGGGGAGCGGACGTTCGGCGTCAGCCAGTCGTTGGCAGCCAGCTCGGTGATGTGCCCGAGCTGCGCGATGAGCATCGAGAAGTGTCCGCGACGACTCACGGTTCCGGGCCCCCCGGCATCCCGATAGGCGGTGACGAGGTCACGGGCCCGACCGGGGTCGCCACACGCGAAGTCGAAGAGGACGTAGCCGAGCTCCTGGCTCGGGTCTGCCGGGCCGCTCTCCTCCCAGTCGATGACGCACACTCCCCCGTCCGCGGTCCCGAGGAGATTGTCCGACCACAGGTCCCGGTGGCAGGTCCGCATGAGCTGCGGCGGCTCGATCCACGCTTCCAGCGCGACGAGCTCGTCCCGGAGGTCGGCCAGCCGGCTCGCGAACGGTGCGCCCTCCTGCGTCAGCCGATCCACCACGTTGTCCCATCGGTCGGCACCCACCGGTTCACAGAAGAACGGGTCCAGCGGCCCCAGATCAGTGTCGGACGCGGGGACGCGGTGGATGGCCGCCACGACGGCGCCCACCCGAGCGGGGTCCAGGAGACGGTCGGGCGGGTGCAGGTCGACCCACTCGTAGAGCCGGGCCTGACCGCCGTTGAACGGCGCGAAGACCGCCCCGTCCTCGGTGCGGCGCACCCCGGGGGTCGGGACGCCGGCGGCATGGGCCGCCTCGTGAAAGGCCGTCGCGGCAGCCACCTCCTCCTCCGTCGAGGACACGAAGGGCACCTTGACCGCCCACCTGCCCTTGCCGGTGTCCAGCCGCCAGACGACACCCTGCTTGCCGCGGGCGACCGGGCCGTCAGACAGGCTCGCCGCGCCGCCCAGCGAGAACCGGTGCGCCAGAGCCGTCGCGTCCATCGGCCCATTCGAGCACCCGGACGCCTCCACGTCGACTGCGCGGTGACCGGCTGCTCGCGGCAGCGTCCCGTGGCACGATCGCCTGATGGGCATCGAGGACGTCGCCGACGAGCTGTACGGCCTGGCTCCGGAGGACTTCACCGCCGCCCGCAATGCCCGGGCGAAGGTGGCCAAGGACGACGGTGACCGCGAGCTGGCCGCCGCTGTCCAGGGCCTGCGCAAGCCGACGGCTGGCGCGTGGCTGCTCAACCAGCTGGTGCGCCAGCGCCGCGGCGAGGTCGAGGAGGTCCTCGAGCTCGGCATCCGACTTCGCGCGGCCCAGGGCACGCTCGGCGCTGCCGACCTCCGGGCCCTGGACGCGCAGCGGCGGCAGCTGACCCGGGCCGTGGCCCAGCAGGCCGTGGCGATCGGGGTGTCTGCCGGACGGAAGGTCTCGGCCCAGGTGGCCGCGGACGTCGAGGAGGCGTTGCGCTCCGCGATGGTGGACCCGGATGCCGGTGCCGCGCTCTCGAGCGGCCTGCTCACCGACACCTTCAGCTCGAACGGTCTCGAGCCGGTGGACCTCTCGCGGGTGCTGGCGCTGGGCGGCCGTGCCAGCGGGGTGGCGGGTACGGCGCCGACGGGAGCACCCACCGCAGCGGCGACCGCCTCGGATGCCGCGGCGCAGGCCCGCGCCGTGCGCGCCATCGCCGACGCCGAGCGTGCCGTCGCGGCGGCGGAGGCGGACCTGCGCGAGTCGCGGGAGGCCTCGGAAAAGGCCCGGCGGCAGGCGGTGGCGGCCGGTCGCCGGCGGGAGGACCTCGAGTCGCAGCTCACCGAAGCACGTCGTCGGCTCGCGGACCTCGAGGAGCAGGTGGCTGCCAGCAGTGCCGCCGAGGACGTCGCGCGCCGGGACCAGGTCTCCGCGACCAGGGCCGAGCGTGCGGCCGTCGAGTCGGCGGCACGCGCGCGAGGCGAGCTACAAGCTCTCCTCGACCACCCCGCCACGTAGGGCGAGCCCATGGGGCAGCGGTGCCCACCGCTGCCGGAGACGTCATTCGAAGGTATTGCAAAAACCGTTGGTGAGGAGGATGTTGAAATGCCATGGGTCCGGAATCGCAACCAGTGGAAACCATTCGCGTGGCATTGGTGATGAACGGGGGGGTGAGTCTCGCCGTGTGGATGGGCGGGGTGACCCACGAAATCCAAAGGTTGTTGGATGCGTCCCAAGATCCCGGCGACGATGTATCGGGTTGGGCGGGTGCCCTGTTGAGCCCTGGGGACAGTTCTGGCACACCAAGATACAGAATGGTGGCGGTGGACTACGCAGCCGGGACGAGTGCCGGCGGCCTGAACGGGGCCATCCTGGCCACCGCGGTGGCCAGGGGCTCGCGCCTGCCCAGCTTGAAGAAACTGTGGCTGGAGAAAGGACGTCTCACCGTCGGCGGGCTGATTCCCTCCGCCGAAGCAGTAGGGCCGGCTGTTCTGGATGGGGACTACTTCCACGCAGCCATCGAGGACGTCATCGCAGACGTACCCATCAATGCCCCAACGGCCCGACAGATGACTCTGCTCGTCACGGCCACGGCCATGACCGGCGGGCAGCTGAAGATCGAGGATGCCAACGACCACCGGATTGACGTGACCGACCACAGACGGGTGTACAAGTTCGAGTCTCGGGATGGCGATGTCGGCGACTTCCATGACACGGCCACCCTGGCTCGGGCGGGACGCGCGTCCGCGTCCTTTCCTGTCGCTTTCGCCCCGGTTCGCGAGACCGACGAGTTGGCGAGGCATCGCACACCCTCCACCGCCGTGCAGGACGGCCCGGCAACCTGGCTCATCGACGGTGGCGTGCTGGACAACGCTCCCTTTGAGCCGCTCCTGCGGGAGATCGCCGACCACCCACGCACGGATGCCGGCCGGCGGCTCATCGTGTACGTAGTGCCCTACGCGGCGGGCTTCGGGGGCCGCGAGCCCGACGACGGCACTGACAACGACGACCCACCGCCGTGGTTGTCCGTGGTCCGAAATCTGGGGAGCCTGCGGGGAGAGGCTGACCTGCGCAACGACCTCGCCGCACTCAGGTCGTATATCGCGGCCGCACGAGACGTCCAGCACCCGCCCGAGGTCCTCATCGTTGACGGACTTCCCATGGCATCCGACCAGGTCGAGCGACTGCTTCCTCTGTATGCCCGTACTCGTGCGACGGGCTTCATCCGGTACCTCCGTGAGACCTACACACAGGTGGAGAAGATCAGCGCAGACCCCATTGACGACATGCTGGTGAGCCGGGTCCTCGCGAGCCAGCCGTACTTCGTCCCGGACTCGCTCGCACCCACCGACGCGAGCGACCGGTGGCAGTGGGGAGTCGTGGTGGCGCGGCGCCTGACCTCGTGGATGTCACGACAAGCGCGACTGGCACAGGCGCCGGAGGACGTCCTCGGACTGCTCGCCGGCACCGAGAAGCACCTCAAGGCGATCAACGAGCGCATTGACGCCGAGTACGAGCGCACCGCCTACCGAAACCAGCAAGCCACGTACGTGCTGGACAAGTCGGCGGAGCGCGTCCGGGCGGAGCTGGAACCCGTCGCGACCCTGATGAGCCGAGCGATCGCTGCTTGGGCGGGAACAGTAGACCTGACCGCCGAAGAGGCATGGACACGTCTCGCCCACGTCGAGGTGGTGACCAACTTCGACGAGTGGCATCGCCGAGCGACTCCGCCCCACTTCGACACCGTCCTCGTCGACACTGCCGAGGGGAGTGTCGGCAAGTTCGTCCTGCAGGACGACCCTGCGCTTGCACGAGGAGTGCAGCACCGGCCCAACAAGAAGTTGTACGGTACCCGGCTGCGCCACTTCGGCTCCTTCGGCCACGAAAGCTACCGTGCTCACGACTGGGCCTGGGGGCGTGTCGACGGCGCCCTCTGCTTGGCGTCGGCCCTGATGAAGGGGGTGGACGGGGCACATCGTGACGCCGTGCGGACGGCACTGGTGGACGGGATCCTGGCGGAGGAAGGCCTGACGCGCGACGCGTTCGTGAAACGAACTGCGAAGGTCCACGGGATGAGCGACACCGCGCTCACACTCGACATCATTCGGCGGGGCGAGGCAGATGCGACGGCACTCATCGCCAGCATCCGGGCGGCGCTGCTGGACGCCACCCCAGGCGGTGGACTTCTGGCGTGGGCCCGACGCGTGGCAGGTCTGGACGGCGGCAGCAGTCTCTTGCGCCCAGTGGTGAAGGCCACCGAAGGACTCACGGGCTGGCTGCGGGACCGGGCCTCCGACGTGAGGGAGCTGTTGGACGGCAAGGACCAATAGGAGTCGCAGAAGCGGCTAGAAGAGGGAGCACACCATGTCCACCGAGAACCCCGTCAGCCCGAAGGTTTACGCCGCGTCTGCAGGCGCCGGAGGTGCGGCCGTGCTCAGCAGCCTGGTGCTCTGGGGCCTGGGCGTGGCCTTCTGGGACCAGCCCTCGGCAGCAGGCAGCGCCGCAGCCGCCATCGCAGCCGTACCCACGCCAGTCGCCGCGTTCATCACCTTCATCCTGGGCATCGGCACAGCGGCACTGTCCGGCTGGAAGGTCAACGATCCTCACCGGGTGACGACGTCCGAGCTCGAACTCGTGCAGCAGCGTCGGCAGCAGCAGGGCGCGGGCACATGACCTGGCACTCTGGCCCTCGACGGCGGACCCTGCTCACGAGGTGCGGTCGCGCAGCTCCGTGACGTGCCGCGAGACCGACGGGTCGAGCCCGAGCCCGAGGGCGAGGTAGGTCGCCATGAAGTCGGTGAGGGCCACGAGCGAGGCCAGCCGCTCGATCGGGGCGCCCGACCGTGCCTGCTGCTCGAACACCGGGATGCCGGTCTCGCGCGCCGACGCCACGACCGCGTCGGCGAGCGCCACGGCATCCGGGGCGAGGTCCGGGTCCCGCAGCGCGAGCAGGCCGAGGCGCTGCGCCGGCGGGCCGTCGAGGTAGGGGTCGGCGAACAGGTCATCGGAGCGACCGCCGCCACTGTCGTCCGGGCCCGAGCCGAACGGCCCGTCGAGGCACGCGACGACCTGTGACGCGGCATCCGGCAGCGCGCCGTGGGTGGCCGGGACGCGCGCGGTGCGGGCCAGCATCGAGGCCGCCCGGGTGGCCGCCACCCCGGTGAGCGGCCCGTCGCCGAGGACGACGGGCACCGTGGCGCCGAGACCCAGCGCGAGCACCTTGGCGGGGTTGACGAACGACTCCGAACTGGGGCGGCACTCGTCGGCCACACCGTCGAGCACGTCGGCGACCCGCTCGAGGACGGACCCCGGGCAGTGCACCAGCCCGAGCGCGTCGGCCGCGAGGAGCACCGGGGTGAGCAGCGACCACAGTGCGGTGCGCGAGGACGGGGCCGCCAGCGCGACGTCGACGTGCACCCCGCGGGCACGGGCGCACACGTCGGCCAGCGGCGAGTCGGCCGCTCCGACCGTGAGCAGCGAGGCACCGCGGCGAGCGGCCTCGGCGGCCAGCGCGAGTGGCCCCACGGCGCGCCCCGACTGCGACACGGCGATGACGAGGTCCAGCGGGCCGACCCAGCCGGGCAGCGGTGCCGCCCGGCGCGTGGTCACGGGCACCGGGGAGCCGGGCTCGGCGAGCAGGTCGAGGACGTCGCACACGAGCGAGGACCCGCCGAGCGCCGCGACGAGCACCGAGCGAGGGCGCTCACCGCCGGCGGCCCGGTCGACGCCGGCTTCCTGCGCGGAGACGATGGCCCGCCTGACCTGAGCGCCGGCGGAGGCCAGGGAGCGCAGCGAGTCACGGGAGTCGAGGGCGCGCATCGCCTCGGGGTCGTCCAGGCGGCTCTCGTCGACCCACGGCATGGCGTGTCTCCTTCGTCGCGGTGCAGGTGCCTGAGGTGCCTCCGACGGGCGAGCTCGCAGGTCAGCCGGGGCTGCGGGCCTCGTCGACGAGCAGCACCGGCACGCCGTCGTCGATCCGGTACGCGAGACCGCACTCACCCGAGGTGCAGACCAGCTCGGGGCCACCGGTGGGGCCGGTGTCGTCGCGCAGCTCGCTCCGGCACGCCGGGCAGCGAAGGATCTCGCGCAGCCACGGCTCGATCGCCGACGCGGGGGTTGCCTGCTCGCTCATGAGGTCCTTCCGGGGGTGGTGTCGATCAACCCTGATCCTCCCACACCCCGTCAGGCGCGGATGAGGGCGAGCGCGGTGTCGCGCACCCACTCCATCGTGGCGTCGTCCGCGGCCTCGACGTTCAGCCGCAGCAGCGGCTCGGTGTTCGAGGCGCGCAGGTTCAGCCACCACATCGGGTCGCCGCTGCCCTCCCCGGACCCGGCGTGGGTCAGCGTGAGACCGTCGAGCTCATCGGCCACGACGCCCTGCCCCTGCGCCCAGGTGCGCACGCGCACGGTGGCGGCCGCGGCATCCGAGACCGTGGAGTTGATCTCGCCGGACGCGGCGTACCGGTGCAGGTCGCCCATGACGACACTCAGCGGCGCGTCCTGCTCCCCGAGCGCGGCGAGCGTGTGCATCGCGGCGAGCATGCCGGTGTCGGCGAACCAGAAGTCACGGAAGTAGTAGTGCGCGCTGTGCTCGCCGCCGAAGACCGCGTCGTGGCGCGCCATCTCGGCCTTGATGAAGGAGTGGCCGACCCGGGTGCGCACCGCCCGCGCGCCGGTCTCCGCGATGACCTCGGGCACCTGGGCCGAGCAGATGACGTTGTGGACGATCGCCACGTCGGATGCCGTGGCCCCCTGCGCGACCGCGCGCGCCACCTCGCGGCGCGCGATGAGGGCGGTGATGGCGCTCGGGCTGACCGGCTCACCGCGCTCGTCGACGACGAAGCAGCGGTCGGCGTCGCCGTCGAAGGCCAACCCGAGGTCAGCGCCGTGCTCGACCACGGCGGCCTGCAGGTCGACGAGGTTCTTCGGGTCGAGCGGGTTCGCCTCGTGGTTCGGGAAGGTGCCGTCGAGCTCGAAGTACAGCGGGACGATCGTCAGCGGCAGTGCGGGCAGCCCGGCACCCGCCTCGAGCACCGCTGGCACGGTGAACCCGCCCATCCCGTTCCCGGCGTCGACGACGACCCGCAGCGGCCGGATGCCGGACAGGTCGACGAGCCCGCGCAGGAACGACGCGTAGTCGGCGAGGACAGCACGCTCGTCGAGCTCGCCCGGGGTCACGTCGGGGTCGGGCACCTCACCGTCGAGGATGCGCTCGGCGAGCACGCGGATCTCGGAGAGCCCGCTGTCCTGGCCGACGGGCCGGGCCCCGGCGCGGCAGAGCTTGATGCCGTTGTACGCGGCCGGGTTGTGGCTGGCGGTGAACATCGCGCCGGGCAGGTCGAGCGCGCCGCTCGCGTAGTAGAGGCCGTCGGTGCTCGCGAGGCCGATGAGGGTGACGTCGACCCCGCGGCTGCGCGCCCCGTCGGCGAACGCGGACGACAGCTCGGGGCTCGTGTCGCGCATGTCGTGGCCGACGACGCACGCCCCGGCCCCCTCGGGGATGACGACGACATCGGCGAACGCGGCGCCGAGGGCGCGCGTGACCCGCGTGTCGAGCTGGTCAGGGACCGTTCCGCGGACGTCGTAGGCCTTGACGACGTGGGCGAGCGAGGTTGCAGTCACGGCAGGCGAGCCTACGCGACGGCATCCGAATCCGCCGTGAGTGCGGACGTGGCTGCCCTGGCAACCACGTGCGCACTCATGGCGCGAGTGGGGTGCTCAGCTGTCGCTGGCGCTGGGCAGCATCCGCAGGTGGCCCCGGCGGACCTCGCCGGTGACCACGGTCGGGCCGCGGTCGTAGCCCTCGGATGCCGTACCCGCCGCAGCGACGGACGCCGCGGCTGGCGCGGCGGTCGGGGCCGCCGGGGGCTGGGACCGCCGCGGACGACCGGCCTCGCGCACGGCATCCGCGAGGGCGAGGAGGTCATCGGTGCTCGGCTGCGGTTCGGGGTACTCGGCGACGAGGCGCACGACCTCCCAGCCTCGCGGCGCGGTCAGGCGGGTCGCGTGCTGGTGGCACAGGTCGTAGGTGTGCGGCTCGGCGTAGGTCGCGAGCGGACCGAGGACGGCAGCCTGGTCGGCGTAGACGTACGTCAAGGTGGCGACCGCCGGTTGGCGGCACGCGGTCTTGGAACACCGACGAGACACATTCACGTCGTCGACTCTAGGCCGACCCACCGACGACCCGGCGCAGGCACGCCGCTGGCGGGTCGGACGACTGCCTGCACGCTGGCCGTACCATGCCAACCGTGAGCCCATCAGGACGCAGGGACCGGCACGGGCGAGGGATCCGGGGGCCGATGGCGTGGCCGCCGGTGCCGGCGATGCGCAGCCGCGCAGAGCACTTCGACGCGCTCGTGCTCGACTGCGCCGACCGTGTGCGCCCCCACCTCGGCACGCGGTATGCCGCGCTCGAGTTCGCCGTCGAGGAGGTGCCGCCGCAGGACCCGGCCCCGTGGGAGGAGCAGACCCCACCGCTGGGGCGGCTGCTGCGGGGCACCCCCGATCGCGACCCGCGGGTCGTCGTCTACCGCAGGCCGATCGAGGCCCGTGCACACGACGACGCCGACCTCGCCGAGATCGTGCGGGAGGTGGTCACCGAGCAGGTGGCCGCGCTGCTCGGCGTGCCGCCCCACGAGATCGACCCGGACCGCGACCCCGACGCCTGAGCGTCAGGGCAGGGGGAACGCGCGGCTGACCGCCGAGGTGACGACGCTGGCCTGCAGCGGCATCGACGAGATCATCCGCGACTCACCCTCACCGACCCCGCTGAGCACCGAGCCGTGCACGAGGCCGCTGCCGGTCACCGGGCGCACCCACACCGAACTCGCGCCGCTGAGGTCGACCATCACGAGGCGGTCGCCGAGCAGGTCGATCCTGCGCGAGCGCGCCGTGCCGTCGACGACCGTCAGCACCTCGACCGTGCCGTTCCCGCCGACGGAGATGAGGTGCAGGGTGCGGTCCACCTCGCCAGTGGGGTCGAACGCTGCTGCTGCCACCGGCGCCGTCTGGTCGTCCGGCACCGCTGACGCGACCCCCTCGACGGACGTCGCCCACGCGAAGTCTCCCGGTGTGGCCTGGTCGCCCGACGTGCCCTCAGCCTGGGTGCTCGCGGCCGATGACGCGACCGTCCGGCTGAGCACCGACGCCACCACGGGCACGTCGGCCCGCAGCGCCACCGCATAGGTCCCGGCGGGAACCCCCCGCACCTCGAGCTGCCCGACCCCTCCGGCGACGACGCTCAGCACGCTCTCCCCCGTCGTCGGGACCAGGCCCTCCGGGCCGAACACGCTGACCCGGACCACGGCATCCTGGTCACCGGGCACCGCGACCCGCACGGCGGTCGGCCCGCCACCGAACGCCACCCCCGGCACGACCTGGACCTCACCGGGTGCCGCGGTCGCGGAGGTGGTCTCGGCACCCAGCGCCCGGCTGCCCTCGATCCACGTGTCGGTCAGCGTGGCGTGCACCCCACCACCGGCGGCGCGCACGTGCACGGCGAGCAGTGACTCCTCACCAGCCTTGGCGTCGAGCAGCAGGCTGACCCGGCCACCGGGGGGCACGGTCTCGACGTACGGGTCGGCGAGCGGCCCGGCGGCGCCGTGCACGGTGACGTCGGCGGTCACCGGGTTGGCGCCGGGGTTCGAGAGCACGAGCCGCTCCTGGCGACCCGGGCCCTCGCCGCCGCCGAGCAGCCAGTGCTCTGCGGCACCGGGCCCGCACGGCACGCTGACCAGACCCCGCAGCTCAGGGCGCTCGACCCGCCATTCCTGGGTTCCGGCGACGGCGGGAGCAAGCGGCCCCTCACCGGTCAGCACCACGGCCCCGGCCCCTCCGAGCGGGGCGCTCTGCACCCCTGGGCGGGTGCCGAGCGAGAGCACCTCAGTTCCTCCGGATGCCGCGACGAGCCGCCCGTCGCCGGTCACCGGGGCAGGCAGCAGCTCCTCGGGCCCGGCCGCCGCGGTCACGGTCGCCGGGATCGTGGCGTCCGGAACGCCGGGGATGCCGCTGAGCTCGGGCCCCGGACAGGCCTGGGTGACCCGCGTCGCCAGGGAGACCCCGGCCACCGACGACTCAGTGGCACCGGAGGCCTGCACCAGATCGAACTCGCGGGGGTTCGCGGTGGTGAACGCCACGAGCCCGACAGCGACCCCGGCCGGGACGACGACCCGCGTGATCCCCGCCCAGTTCAGTGCCCGCAGCACCTTACCGGCACGGGACAGACCCCGTGACACCGCGTTCATCCGGCACGCACCCGTGACTCGCGACGCCCGAAGGGCACGGCCAGGAAGGCGAGGACGAACACCGCCACGACCTGACCGACCTGCCACCAGCGGTCGGGGTTGGTCAGGGTGATGGCTAGTCGACTGCCGCTGACCGGAACCTCGTAGGTCGGGGTCGGTGCACCGTCCACGGGGTCGAGGACGGCCCCGTCCACCGCGACGACGGCGTGCTCGGCCCAGGCGGCGGGCGCGGCCACGACGAGCTGTCCGCCCGAGGGGGCCACGAGGCTGGCCTCGGTGGCGGCGTGCAGCCCCGTCGTCGGCACGAGCACGACGCCCTCGGGGCTCACCAGCCGCACCCGTGGCGGGGCCACGAGCGAGCGTTCGTCGGGCTCCCCGGTGCGCGGGCTGACCCGCCACATCTGCCACCCCTCGCGCGGGGCGATCCGCTGCAACCCCTCGGTGGCGTCGAGCCGGCGGGTGACCTCGAGGTCGACGTCGCCGCGCACGGCGAGCAGGTCGGTGGCGGTGCCGGAGAACAGCTCTGCCCCCGACGACGCGTCACCGATCATCGACGTGACCGCGGAGGC
>JAGNQK010000268.1 GCA_017989115.1 Dermatophilaceae bacterium
CTCAGGCCGCGCAGCTGCAGGTGGCTGAGCATGTCGACGAACGGGCGACGCAGCCGGACGGCGGTGTGCAGGTGTGGCTTGCGGGCGAGCATCTCGTCCTGGTCGAGCAGGCTGAGCACCTCGCGGCGGGTGCGGGCGAGTTCGTCGAGCACCCGCTCGGCGAGGTCGGGTCGGCCTCCGAGCTCGAGGAACCGCGCTGCCAGCCGGTCATCGGTCTTGGCCAGGCTCATCTCGGCGACGTCGACGAGGGCGGCGAAGACCGGCCACTCGCGATACGCCTCTCGCGCCAGGGTCGGGTCACCCAGGGCCTCGAGCCCGCTGCCGAGGCCGTACCACCCCGGGAGGTTGACCCGGGTCATCGACCAGGCGAACACCCACGGGATCGCCCTCAGGTCCTCGAGGCTGCGACCGCTTTCGGTGCCGCTGCGGCGGCTCGGCCGCGACCCCAGTCTTAGGTCCGCGAGCAGGTCCAGCGGGCTGGACATGGCGAAGAAGTCGGCGAACCCGGGCTGTTCCACCAGGGCCCGGAACGCCCGCTTGCTGGCGTCGTCGACCACGGCCGCGACATCGGCGTAACGCAGCCGGGCAGACTCTCTGGCGGCGGCGTGCGTCGGGTTGTCGGTGAGGAGCACCGCTGACGCCACCCGCTCGAGGTGTTGCTCGGCGATGCGGATGTCGGCGTACCTGGCGAAGATGACCTCGCCCTGCTCGGTGACCTTGAATCGGCCGTCGACCGAGCCCGACGGTTGGGCGGCGATCGCCCGGTGCAGCGGGCCACCCCCACGACCGAGGGATCCTCCGCGGCCGTGGAACAGGGTCAGTGTCACCTCGTGGCGCGCCGCCCATTCGACGAGGGCCTGCTGGGCGCGGTGCAGTGCCAAGGTCGCCGAGGCCGGGCCGACGTCCTTGGCCGAGTCCGAGTACCCGAGCATGACCTCGACCTCACGGTCGACACCCTCGAGCCACGCCGCCGTCGACGACAGGCCCATCCACCGCTCGAGGGTCGTGTCGGCAGCATCGAGGTCGGCGCCGGTCTCGAACAGCGGAACGACGTCGAGGGAGAGCGGCCGTGTGCCGACGGCGAGCCGAGCGAGGGCTCGCACGGCGACGAGGTCGCTGGCGCTCTGGCTGAACGAGACGATGTACCGGCCGCAGCTGCGCTGACCCCAGCGCTGCTGCAACCACGACATGACGCGCAACGTGTCGAGCACCTCGCGCGTCGTCACACTCGCTGCGGCAGTGAGTTCGGGCCAGCCGTTGATCGCCAGGTCGTCGAGGAAGGCCGCGTCCGCTGCGGCCGCCGCCGGGTCGGTGACCTCACCGGGAAGCAGGGAGATCAGCTCGGTGAGCGCCGCCCGGTGCACGGCACTGTGCTGACGCACCTCGAGCTCGGCGAGGTGGAAGCCGAAGGTCTGCAGCATCCAGACGACGTCCTGCAGCTCGCCGCGCGCGGCCCGGGCGTCACCAGCGGCGACGAGCGACTCCTGCACGAGCAAGAGGTCCGCGAGCGCCTCGTCCGGCCCGGAGTACGCCAGGCCCGCCTGCTCTCGACGGGTCGCGTCGAGCCGGGCGGCCACGACGAGCAGCTTCTGCCGGTGCGGCTCACGAGGGGAGTCCTTGCTGATCTCGGCCAGCAAGCGGGGGTGGCTTGCAGCGTCGTTGGCCAGGGCGTCACGCAGCGTCGCGGTCGGGGGAGTCGACTCCTCGTCCACGGTGATCATCCGGGCAACCCGGTCGACGGCCTCGTGCAGGATCTGCAAGGCCTGGTCGGCGTGAGCGGCCACGGTCTCGCGGGTCACCTCGGCCGTCACGAAGGGGTTTCCGTCGCGATCCCCACCCACCCAGGAACCGAAGCGGACCACCGGAGGCAGCGTGGCGGCATCCGATGCCTCGCCACCCAGGGCCGCCTCCACGGCCCGCTGGAACTGCGGGACCGCGTGCACGAGGGACTGGCTGAAGACCGTCAACACGGTCTTGACCTCGTCCGAGGGGGTGGGGCGGGTGATGCGCAGGGTGGAGGTGCGCTGGAGGATGTCGATGTCGTCGAGCATGCGGCGGCGGGAGTCCGCACGCTCCGACGGGCCCGACTCGGGGTCGTCGTGGACGTCGAGGTGGGCCGCGATGCGCCGCAGGGCGGACGCCACCGCACGGCGCCGGGCCTCGGTCGGGTGAGCCGTGAGCACCGGGTGGATCCGCATGGCCGCGATCCGTGCCCGGGCGTCCGACCCGGATGCCGCGACGTCCGCGATCGCGGGGCCGATGTCGCCGGTCTCGGCGCTCCCACCGAACTCGCCGTCCTCGCGACGCACCGACCGGGCGCGGTGCCGTTCCTCCGCGAGGTTCGTCAGGTGCAGGTGCACGGTGAGCAGCCGCGCGATGAGCTCGGCGGTCTGCGGGTCGAGGCTGTTGACGAGCTCGCCCGGGGCGTCGGGGTCCTCGGAGCGGCAGCGCGCCTCGAGGGCGTCGGTGATCTCCAGCAGGTCACCGCGGCCGGACTCCAGGATGACCTGCCGGTGCAGGCTGGTGAGCAGGGACAGGTCGTCGAGCATGCTGGCCATGGGTGCAGCCTAGGGTCGAGCGGACACAGCAGGCCGAGGGCGTTCGCTCCTCGGTAGACTCCCGCAAGTGATCCCAGCGATGCTTCCGGCTGCCACCCCGTCCCTCGACCTCGACCCGTGGGTGTGGCTGGTGACGATCGGGATCGCCGTTGCGGTTCTCGTCTTCGACGTCATCTGGATCGCCCGAAACCCGCACCGGCCCTCCAACAAGGAGACGGGTATCGCGCTCGGCATCTACATCGGTGCTGCCATCCTGTTCGGGCTGGGGATGTGGTTCTTCGCCGGTGGTCAGCTGGCGGGCGAGTTCTTCGCGGGCTGGCTGACGGAGTACTCGCTCTCGGTCGACAACCTGTTCATCTTCCTGCTGATCATGGCGAAGTTCGCCGTCCCGGAGAAGCTGCAGCAGTTCGCCCTGATGATCGGCATCATCATCGCGATCGTCCTGCGAGGGCTGTTCATCTGGCTCGGTGCCGCCGCGATCAACAACTTCAGCTGGGTCTTCTACATCTTCGGTGCCTTCCTCATCTACACCGCCGTCAAGCTCGCCCGGGAAGGCGAGAGTGACGACGAGGAGTACGAGGAGAACCGCTTCATGAAGGCGGTCGAGCGCTTCTTCCCGGCGACCCAGAGCTACCACGGCACGAAGATGTTCATCATCGA
>JAGNQK010000269.1 GCA_017989115.1 Dermatophilaceae bacterium
GGGCAGCCTGACCGGCAGCATCGGCTACCGGAAGGAGCTCGTCGGCGCAGCACCGACCCTGCGCCGACTGGCCCCGATGTCCCTGCTCGGGGGCGTCACCGGTGCGGTCCTCCTGCTCGTGCTGGACCCGAAGCTGTTCCGGGCCATCGTGCCGGTGCTGATCCTCGTCGGGCTGGTTCTCGTCGTCACCGGCCCGCGGATCAACGCCTGGGCCGAGCGCCGGCGAGCAGAGGGCACCGCGAAGGCCGCGAACCACGAACGCGCCATGCAGGGTGGGGTCTTCGGTGCCGGGGTCTACGGCGGCTACTTCGGGGCGGCGCAGGGAATCATCCTGATGGGCATCCTCGGCAGCCTGTCGAGCGAGCCCATCCAGCGGCTCAACGGCTACAAGAACGTGCTCGCCACGATCGTCAACGGCGTCGCAGCGCTCGTCTTCATCGTCGTCGCGCACGACCAGATCGACTGGCTCGTCGTGCTGCTCATCGCCATCGGGGCCACCATTGGCGGCGTCATCGGATCGACGGTGGGCCGACGGCTGCCCCCACCCGTACTGCGGGCGGCGATCGTCGTCATCGGTGTGGTCGCCATCGTCAAGCTCGTGCGCTACCCCTGATGGACTGGCCGCTCGTGCTCGGCCTCGGCCTCGCGGTGCTCACCGGGGGTGTCGTCCAGTCGATGGTCGGCTTCGGGATGGCGGTCGTCGCGGCCCCCTTCGTCGTCCTGCTGGCCCCTGACCTCATGCCCGTCGCCCTGCTCGTGCCCGCCCTGGCGCTTCCCCTGCTCCAGCTCGCGCACGCCGAGCGCGACGTCGCGTGGCGGCCCCTCGGCTGGGCCGTGGGCGCCCGGACGCTCGCCACACCGGTCGGGGTCGCCGTCGTCGCGCTCGTCTCCCCGCGGGCCATCGCCGCCCTCGTCGGCGTGCTCATCCTGCTCACGGTCGCGCTGTCGGTCCGCACGATCGAGCTGCGCCCGACCCCGGTGAACGCGGCCGCCGCCGGTGCCGTGTCGGGCGTGTCCGGGACCGCGGCCGCCATCGGTGGCCCGTTCCTGGCGCTCGTGCTCCAGCACGAGCGCCCCGAGCGGGTGCGCTCGACGCTGGCGGTGTTCTTCCTCGCAGGCTCGGTGCTCGGGCTGGTCGGCCTGCGAGCCGGGGGCCAGCTGACGGCGCAGCAGGTCGTCGTCGGTGGCCTCTGGGTGCCGTTCGTGCTGCTCGGCTACGCCGCCGCGGCGCCCCTGCGGGCCCGCATCGACCCCGATCGGTTCCGACGCATCGTCCTCGGGTTCTGCGTCGTGGCGAGCGTCGTCGTCATCGGGCGGGCCGTGCTGGGCTGAGTCCCACGTCATCGGCCCCGTTCGCCGTCACCAGGACCGGCCACCCGGGTCGGAGGAACGGCAGCACCAGGAGCAGGAGGACCCACGAGCTCGGTGCCTCGGCAAACGCCAGGAGGTCGGCTGCGGCACCAGGTGCCGCTGGCCGGGCCCGCGGGATCGGGACGGCGTGGTCCTCGCCCAGGTCGACCGACCCCAACCCCAGGCCGTCCGGGCCGTCGAGGATGCTGACCACTGCCTCGCTGTCTGCGATGGTGAGGGCCCCTGGGGGCGACAGGGTGACGGTGAACGTCTTGGTGCCCTCGCGGCGCTTGTCGTCGTTGATCCAGACCTGGAACCATCTCCCCTCTGGCCTACCGCCGGCGAGAAGGCCGGTCCGGCATGAGTGCAGGTCAGCCCTAGGATCGGCAGGTGCCCGAGCCGATCACCGACCCGCAGGACCCGCGTCTGCACGACTACGTCGGACTCACCGACGTCGCCCTGCGCCGCAGGACCGAACCCGAACGCGGCCTGTACGTCGCCGAGTCCGAGAAGGTCATCCGACGGGCGCTCGCCGCGGGGCACCACCCTCGCTCCTTCCTCATGGGGGAGCGCTGGCTCACCGACCTCGGTGACGTCGTGACCGCGGCCGAGGCGAACGGCATCCCCGTCTTCGTCGGTGATCCTGACGTCATCGAGGCGCTCACCGGCTTCCACCTGCACCGTGGTGCCCTGGCCGCGATGCAGCGACCGGAGCTGCCGACCGTGGCGCACGTGCTCGACGGCGCGCGGCGGGTGCTCGTGCTCGAGGACATCGTCGACCACACCAACGTCGGCGCGGTGTTCCGGTCCGCGGCCGCCCTCGGGGTGGATGCCGTGCTCGTCACCCCACGCTGCGCCGACCCGCTATACCGGCGCGCGATCCGCGTCTCGATGGGCACGGTGTTCCAGGTGCCGTGGACCCGCATCGACCCGTGGCCCGGTGCCGTGTCGCTGCTGAGCGGCCTCGGGTTCACCACGGCGGCCCTGGCACTGCGCCAGGACTCGGTGGGTCTCGACGAGCTCGCCGCGGATCCGCCTGATCGTCTCGCGCTGATCCTCGGCACCGAGGGCGACGGGCTGAGTCATCGAACGCTCGCCGAGGTCGACCTCACCGTGCGGATCCCGATGCTCGGGGGCGTGGACTCGCTCAACGTCGCGGCCGCCGGCGCGGTGGCGGCCTGGGCCCTGCGGGTGCCGGCCCCGGTGGGCGATGCCGACGGGTGAGGTGCGTGGGGCGCGCGACTGGTGCCACGGCATCCGGGCGTGGTGTCAGCGCCGCAACGCGGCAGCCGCGGCTCGTCGCACCGCCGCGGTCAGCCGATCCAGGATGGGGGAGTCCAGGCGCCAGCGCTGCCAGTGCAGCTCGACGTCGACGTGGTCTCGCGCACTGATGACGACGAGGTCGCCGCTCTCGAGGTCCGGGCGCAGCTGCGGCTCGGGGATCGCGGCCCAGCCCAGCCCGAGCCGCACCGCCTCGTGGAAGTCGGCTGACGTGGGGACGCGGTGGACGATCCGAGCGCGCTCCAGCCCACGGCGACGCAGCACCTCGTGCTGGAGGTCGTCCTTGTCGTTGAACACCACGGTCGGCATGGCGGCCCAGTCGTAGCCGCGCCCGGTGTGCCAGCGCTGCGCGAACGCGGGGGTCGCAGCGGGCAGGTAGCGCATCGTCCCGAGCCGCTCGACCGCACACCCCTGCACGGCCTGCGGCTCGCTCGTCACCGCCGCCAGCACGTCCCCTCGGCGGAGCAGGTCGCTCGAGAAGGCCTGGTCCTCGACGTGCAGCCGCAGGGTGACGTCCTCCCACGTGGCCACCTCCCCGATGACGGGGCGCCACCAGGTGGCCAGCGAGTCGGCATTCACGGCGAG
>JAGNQK010000270.1 GCA_017989115.1 Dermatophilaceae bacterium
GCCTCGGGTGCCCGACCTGGCCGGAGTGCGTCGACGGGTCGATCACCCCGACCATCGAACAGGCCGAGGGCATCCACAAGTGGATCGAGTTCGGCAACCGCACCCTGACCGGGGTGCTCGGGCTGCTGGCCCTCGCGACCATCGTCGCCGTGTGGCGCTGGGCACCGCGGCGGGCCATGAAGGTGGCCGCCGTCACCGTCTTCGTCGGTGTCCTCGTCCAGGCCGTGCTCGGCGGGATCACGGTGCTGCTCGGGCTGCACCCGGCAACGGTTGCCGCCCACTTCCTCGTCTCCATGGGCCTGGTGGCGGCCGCGTCCTACCTGTGGTTCGCGCGGCACGAGTCCGGCACGGCCCCCGTGCCGCTCGTCCCGGCGCTGGTGACCCGCTTGGCCTGGGCCACCAGCGGGGTCGGCGTGCTCGTGCTGTTCCTCGGCACCCTCGTCACCGGGTCCGGGCCGCACTCCGGCGACGCGGACGAGCCCGCCCGGTTGGGGTTCGACCCGCGCACGATCTCGTGGTTGCACGCTGACGTCGTCATGCTCTTTGTCGGGCTCGTCGTCGCGACGTGGCTCACCGCCCGCCTCACGAGCAAGGATGCCGATCGCGGACCCGGGCGGGCCTGGTTCGCCGTCCTCGCGGTGAGCCTCGCGCAGGGTGTGGTCGGCTACGTGCAGTACTTCACCAACCTGCCCGAAGCCCTCGTCATCGCGCACATGCTCGGGGCGACGCTGCTCGTCGTGGCGCTGACCAACGGCATCCTCGCCCTGCGCCGCCGCTGACGTCGACCACACGGAGAACGTGAGGCCGCCCGCGACACAGGACTGTCGCGCGCCCCTACCGAGTTGAGGACGGACGCCTGATGGCGGGGTTGTCGGCTGGTGACGCGTGTATTGGCCCGTCCAGGGCGAACACCCTCGCCATTAGTGGTTCGCTCTATGCGCCGGAAGCTCTCGCGGATCTGCCGCTCCGAGCGCTTTCATCCTCTGAGGAGTGCGCACTCACCTGGCCGGGTGAGATACCAACTGCCGATGGCCGCGATGCCCGCTGCGGCGAGGACGAAGAAGTACGACGGGCCTGAGTCGCACGCAACCTCGTAACCGCCCCAAGCGCACGTCAGGGTCGACAGCCATCCGCAGTAGCCCGTCAGGACCATCGAGTAGTCCGATGGCGAGGAGTTTGGCCCCTCGTGACCAGACCCGCAGCGAACCGGCCGTCGTGGCTGCACCTCTCAACGAGTGCCAACCCAGATCACCGGGGTGAAGGTGCAATGGACCCCCGTCGTACTGCCACCCGCTGAGGACGTCGGCAACGTGCTCGAGATCCTCAACCCCCCCGGCGTGCTCATCGCGATCGTCACGTGTTGAGCCGACACCAGAACGGCCCCTGGTGCAACCGAGTATCTGTGGAAAGAAGTACTCGACCGGACCGGCGGGCGCGCTGGCGGGTCCGTCTCCCTCTCGAAGCCTTGGACGCGACGCTGCTCACCGGCGACCGAGGAATGCCGCTCCCGGCATCCGACATGTCGCTGTCGGCAGGGTGGCTCAGGACAGCGGGAAGTACAGCAGCGGGTCGACCGCGACCGCGAGGAACACCAGGGTCACGTACGTGATCGAGTAGTGGAAAAGCCGCATCGGCTTCAGGGCGGTCCCGGTGGCGCCGCCCCGGGCAGCGCGCAGCAGTCGGTGGGCCTCGGCGATGAACAGCGCGCCGGAGAGCACGGCCGTCACCACGTAGACCCAGCCCATGGGAGCGACGGGAACGAGGACGAGCGAGGTCGCGACCATCACCCACGAATAGGCGACGATCTGACGGCCGACGGCCACCGGGCCGCGCTCCACCGGCAGCATCGGAACCCCGGCCGTGGAGTAGTCGTCGCGAAAGGCCATCGACAGCGGCCAGTAGTGCGGCGGGGTCCAGAAGAAGATCACGAGGAAGAGCACGACGGCGGGCCAGCCGACCGTGCCGGTGACCGCAGACCACCCGATGAGGGTCGGCATGCAGCCGGCGATGCCGCCCCACACGATGTTCTGCGACGTGCGGCGCTTGAGCAGGATCGTGTAGCCGACCGCGTAGAGCGCGATGGCGGCCAGTGACAGCAGCGCCGACAGGACGTTGACGACGAGGGCGAACCAGAGCGTCGAGATGACCGTCAGCGCGGCACCGAACAGCACCGCGTTGCGCGTCGTGATCGCGCCGGTGACCATCGGCCGATTGCTCGTGCGGTGCATCAGTGCGTCGATGTCACGGTCGTAGACCGAGTTGAAGGTGTTCGCCGCGCCGGCACTGAGCGTGCCACCGACGAGGGTCGCGACCACGAGCCACACCGAGGGAACCCCACGCTCGGCCAGGAACATCACCGGCACCGTGGTGACGAGCAGCAGCTCGATGATGCGCGGCTTGGTCAGGGCGACGTAGTTGGCCACCGTGGAGCGTCGCTCGAGCGGCGGCACCGACGGAGAGTCGGTCGTCGTCGGAATTGTCGCCACGTCGTCCTTCGAGCAGGTGCGGGAGGGTGTCCGGCGATTCTAGCCGTCCGCCCGTCAGCACGGAGAACCGCGGGCTGGCCCAGACACTAGGCTGGCCGACGACTCGACCTGTCGTGTGCACCGTCTTCTCGAAAGAGGCTCCTGTGACCAGCAAGCCCGCCAGCCGCACCTCGACCCCGACCGACGCCCGCAGCAGCGACCTCGCTGCCCCCGTGGCGAAGAAGGCGGGGTGGACCGACCTCGACGTCCGGGCCGTCGACACCGCCCGGCTGCTGGCCGCCGATGCCGTGCAGAAGGCTGGCAACGGACACCCGGGAACCGCGATGAGCCTGGCCCCGGCGGCGTACCTGCTCTACCAGAACGTCATGAACCACGACCCGTCCGATCCCGCGTGGCTGGGGCGCGACCGCTTCGTGCTCTCCTGCGGCCACTCCTCGCTCACCCAGTACGTCCAGCTCTTCCTCAGCGGCTACGGCCTGGAGCTCAAGGACCTCAAGGCACTGCGCACGTGGGGGTCGCTGACCCCCGGCCACCCCGAGGTGCACCACACCAAGGGTGTCGAGATCACCACCGGCCCCCTGGGCTCCGGACTGGCCTCCGCGGTCGGCATGGCCATGGCCCAGCGACGCCAGCGCGGACTGTTCGACCCGGAGGCCAAGGCCGGCGAGAGCGTCTTCGACCACCACGTGTGGGTTCTCGCCTCCGACGGTGACCTCATGG
>JAGNQK010000061.1 GCA_017989115.1 Dermatophilaceae bacterium
GGGCGCCCAAGTTGACTCGAGCCCTCCTCAGCCGCGACTTGCAGATAAGTCAGAGACCCAGGACAACCCGCGGGCCTTAAGCGACCGCGCATCACTCTGTGCCTACCCACCAGGTCACCACAGATAAAAGCAAGGCGCCACGCCGCTCCTGGAGTACATCAACGACAGCGCCGAATCGCCCCCAGATAAGCACTCAAAACTGTAAGAAGTGCTGCTGATTCCATGAATTAGCCGGCGTTATGCATCTGGGGCGTGTCTCTGCGCTGAGATTATGTATGTCCGAGTTGCTTCACCCACGGTCCCTTGTGGCAGCGTGGCCGTCTCGGTCATCGCAGGCTAGCTGGACGCCAGGCCTGGGTCCGCCATCAGGGGCCAGTGCTCAGCATCGTGCATGGCTTGACCGCCGTCCCCTTCGGGCGTGCTGCCGAGCAGGGCGCGGGTGAGTTGCTCGCTGTCGCTGAGCATCTCGGTGACAGCGGCGGTCAGGACCGAGTCCTCGACGCGGCGATTGGCCTCGGCGGCCGAGAGCACCGTGCGCCGGGCCAGCTCCTTGAAGAACGAGGCAGTCACACCGCCGCACCGCTGTGCAGCGTCGTCCAGGGCAGCGGGGGTCACCGGCAGGTCGCGAGCGTACAAGCCCAGCAGTGCACGGCGAGCGGTCTCATCGGGCAGAGGGATCTCCACGGCCAGGTCGACCCGGCCCGGGCGTTGGCTCAAAGCTGACTCGAGCAGGTCCGCGCGGTTGGTGGTCAGGATGAACGCCACATCGGCCTCAGCGGTCAGCCCGTCCATCGCATCGAGCAAGGTGAACAGCAGCGGCTGCGGGCCCATGTGCATCTCACGGTGCTCGGCGATCAGGTCTACGTCCTCGAGCACCACGACCGCCGGCTGCAACGCGTGCGCCAGCTCGGTGGCATCGGACACCAACCCCAAAGCGTTGCCCGACAGCACCACGCAGGTCACTCCGGGCATCGCCGCGAGCAGGTAACGCACCGTGTGCGTCTTGCCCGTGCCGGGCGGACCGTACAGCAGCAGACCACGCTTGAGGTGCTGCCCTGCAGCCCGCAACGCGTCGCGGTGCCGCACCGCACCAACCACATGGCGCTCCACCCGGGCCAGCGTCCCCTCAGGCAGAACCACCTCCTCCGCTGCCAGCGCCGGACGCTCCAGGAACCGGATCCCGCCCGCGCTGGGCTCGTACATGCCTCCCGTGAGGTCGAAGGCCAGAACCTGCCCCCGGAACACACTGCGCTCCACCATCAGCCGGCGCACCTGAGCCAGCAGCAGCTCGGAGACCTCACCGGTGGCGACCACCTCCAACCGGCACGCGTTGTCGTACTGCCGGTTCGCCGCCCGCTGCAACACCGCCACCGCAGCGCCATCGAAGTGGAACAGATGCACCCCCAGCGCGACCGCCTCACGCGAAGACGTCGGCCCGGTGTCCACCCGCGCCCGGTCCACCGCCCCGACCGGGGTCCCCCACGCCCCTCGGCGGGCCAGCATGTCACCGAACGTCTGGTGATGGCGCTGGTCCCCACCGCCGATCCCGACCAGCTCCCCACCCCCGTGGTCCGCCAGAAGGGCCTCCACCGCCACGTCCAGATTCACGAACTGGTGGCTCGGCACGTCCAACCGCACCACCGGCACCGTCGCCGGGTCGACGCCAAGGTGCCGCTCGACCACCTCCCCCAGCAGCGGGCCGCCCCCCTGCGCACCCGCACGCACCACCTCCAACGCCTCATCCACGAACCGCTGGAACGACGACATCACATCCCACGTGCGCTCATCCACGACCACGACGCTACCGGCCCCAGCCTCGCCCGAGGGGGAGACCGACCGTTTCATCGGTGTCAGAATCGATGTGTGCCCCTTCCGGCGATGAGGCATTTCGGTGGCGCGGCACTGGGCGGAGCGCCTTACCCGTGCTGCGGAGGTAGGAAGATCAGCCGTGGCGAGGCCGCTCGACCTGCGCGGGGTCTGTCTCGTCGACAGCGATGATCACTCCCTTGTCCTCCTCGAAGGCGTTCGTGATCAGGCTCTTGACCTCGTCCGTGGTAGCGCCACGTGTTCCCACGTATCCCTGCTTGGCCAGTTGGAGGAACTCATAGTTGAGTCCGGCAGGGTGGTGTACGAGCACCCGGTGAGCGTGTCCTGCTGAAGGTAGGCGCGGTCAGCGGTGTGATCCTTCGAGTGATCTCTCACAACCGTCTCGAATTGGAGCACCACGATGACCGCTGCACCCAGTATCGACCCTGCCCGCTTCCTGCATGACGAACTCGCGCAGGCCAGCCCCGACCTGGCGCGACATGCTCACCACGTTCATCCACGCGCTGCTGTCCGCGCAGGCCGACAGTGTGTGCGGGGCGGAGTACGGCACCCGCACGCAGGAGCGGATCAACCGCCGTAACGGGTACCGGCACCGGGACCTGGATACTCGCGTCGGCACGATCGATGTCGCGATCCCCAAGCTGCGGCAGGGATCGTTCTTCCCGGACTGGTTGCTCCCAAGGCCTATCGCGACATCGTGGAGTGGGTCAGGCGAAGAGTGCGCGAGTTGCCGCCCGATCCGGAAGAACCCCAGCCCGGCTTGGACCCCGAGACCTGGGCGAAGATCCGGCACACCGAGCCTCACTCTTCCGCGTTCTGGACCGTGAGGCCTTCCTGCGGCCACTTCACCGACTCCGTGATCACCGATGTCGAGTGGAAACCAGAAGACGGACCCAAGTTCGTCACGAAGAAGCGGCTTGCCGAGATGCGGCGTGACTTCAACGAGCATTGGGAGTCTGGTGATGCTCCTCAATGGCCTGAGGACGGGCCCAGACGCGACCACTTCCGCAAGATGCTCGACTTGGGCTGGCCACGGCCCGAGCCCGAGGAAGACTGTTTTGCCTGCACTGGAGCCATGCGGTCTGCCGGCTATCAGCGGATCGGTTGGCTCGTGCCCCGGCCGAAGCCACCCTCGCTTCCACCAACCGAGCGCGAGCTCACGGAGAGGCAGCTGGCAAAAGCCGAAGCCGAGGTACAGCGGCTACGCCGCAGGCTGGAGGGGGCACAGCGGCCGTAGCTACGGCGATGCGCCCACGTACGTAGCATTGTCGGCCTGGAAGCCGCCCAGCTGCAGCTCGCTGAGGTTGAACTCCTGTCCCTGCTGCGAAAGTGTGAGGCCGTTCTCGCTGGCAACGCGCTCAGTCCGTCCAGAACCACCTTGATGACCAACCGAATTGACGTCCTTCGCACGGCTGTCGATCTGGTCCAGCGGGCCCACGCACGGTGCTAGCGCACTGCCTGTTCTCACCCCTTGGGCGACTTGGATCTTGCATGCCCTCGCCCGAGGAGCCCGGTTGTGCAAAGTACCCCGCACGCGCTCGTGCAGTCTTCGATGCATCTCGACAACGGGCAAGATGCTCGTATGCCGGTTCTCGCTGCCGCCCTCGCGCATCGTCGTCTCGTGAACGACAACGCGGCTCTGCGTCTGATGCGTGCGGATCTGCTGCCGGTCGTGGCGGCTGTCCTGGGTGAGTATCTGGGGGCTCCGGGAGCGCGCGTGTCGGTCGACGAGATGCACGAACGGTTGAGCGCCGAACTCGACGAGGTGCGAGACCACTTCGACCTCGGAAACAAGTCCGCCAAGGCGTACTGCGACGACTGGCGGGACGCGGGTCTCATCATCCGCCGCCCCGCCCTTCAGGCTCGAGGTGAGACGTACGAGTTGTCGTCCGAAGCACGCGACGCGCTGCGCATTGTCGAGCAACTCGACTCACCGCAGACGACGGTCACCGAGTCCCGACTCGTGGCGCTCATGGCGGCTGTGCACCGGCTCGCTCTTGAGACCGACACCGACGTGACGCGTCGCCTCGATGCGCTCATGGTCGAACGTGCCCACATCGACCGCGAGATCGAGCGGATCAGCGGCGGAGACGTCGAGGTGCTCGACGACCGCCGCGCCACAGAACGCCTGGCCGACATCCTCCTGCAAGCGCAAGGGCTCCCCGCCGACTTTGCGCGCGTCCGGGCCCGGTTCGAGGAGCTCAACCAAGAGTTGCGGGCCGGCATCCTCGCCGTCGACGAGGTGCAAAGCACGGTTCTCGACGACATCTTCCGCGGTGTCGACCTCATCGAGTCCTCCGACGAGGGACGGACGTTCACCGCGTTTTCGTCGCTGCTTCGTGACCCGGAGCAGTCCTCCCGCCTCGACGCCGACGTCACCGGCATCCTGGACCGTGACTTCGCTCAAGGTCTCGAACCTGGCTCGCGGCGGGCGTTGCGCGGGCTGGTACGCGACCTCAAGAACGGTAGCCGAGAGGTGCACGGTGTCCTCACCGATTTCGCGCGCGGCCTGCGCAGGTACGTCTACTCGCAGGAGTTCCAGCGCGATCGCGTCCTCCGCGTCGCCTTGCAAGAGGCTTTGGCTGCGGCACTCCCAGCCTCCGTGCGGTCACGTCCCTTCACCGAGATCGGACGCGAACTGGAACTGTCGGCCATGGGGTGGAACAGCGTCGGCGAGGTGGTCCCACACGACCCGTCCGAGTTCGACGCCGGCGAGTCCCTAGTCGAGGTGCAGACCCACGCCGTCGATTTCGCTGCCCTTGCAGTTATCGCCCGCGAGACCGAGATCGACTACGACGAATTGACCCGCAACGTCAACGACGTGGTCCGTAGTCGCGGCCCCTCGACGGTCGCGGAGGTACTGAACGTGCATGAGGCCACCCAGGGCCTGGCCAGCGTGGTCGGGTTGCTGTCGCTGGCCGCGAGGTTCGGGCGCGTCGACCGTGACAGGCGCGAGCAGATCGCGTGGACGGGGGCGGCGGACAAGCATCGCCGCACTGCCGAGATCGTGGTCCACCGATTCACCGAGACGGTGCCGGCATGAACATCGACGAGGCAGACCTGCTTCTGGGCGGCAGCGCGCCCGACCGCCTGTGGACAGGCGACCGCGGCACCCTCGCCGAAACCTCACGTCGCGCCCTCGTCCGCCTCCTGCAGGGTCCCTATCTCTCCGGCGCCGCACACCCACAGCTGTGGGCGGCGCTCGCTGCGGACGAGGCCGCCATCCGTTCGGCGCTGCACAACCTGTTCCTCGACCTCGTCATCGACCCGATCGATGAATTCGCGTTCACCCGCAAGGTGCGCACCGTCGAGGTCGACGTGCCGCAGACCCTGCGCAGCACGACCCTGACGTTCGCGGCAACCGTCATGCTGCTGGTGCTGCGCCAGATCCTCCTCGCTGCCGTCGGCGAGAGGCGAGTCATCGTCGGGAAGACCGAGGTGTACGAGCGCCTGGCGGTGTACCGGCAAGGCGACGAGGCCACCTATCAGCGGAACCTCAACAGCGCGTGGAACCAAATGGTCAACAAGTTCCGCGTCCTTCACGAGTTGGACGACGGACGCGCCGAAATCTCACCGGTGCTCAAGTTCCTCATCGACGACGAACAGGTGGGCGCCTTGACCGAGGTGTTCCACAGACTCGCTAGCGGCGCAGAGGGCGACCCACAGAGCGCACCTGCCGACGAAGGTTCCACGGTCGACGACGAGGATGAGTCGTGAGCACGTCCACCCCGATGGAAGCCGTTGGCCTTCTGGCCCTTCCCGGAGTCGCCTCTGGCCAGTGGCGCCTGTCCGAGGTGCAACTCGCCAACTGGGGCACGTTCGACGCTGGCATCTATCGCATCGACATTGCCAGGGAAGGGCACCTCATCACCGGCGCGTCCGGCTCGGGCAAGTCGTCGCTGCTCGATGCCATCGCGGCCGTACTTACCCCCGACAAGTGGTTGCGTTTCAACGAGGCCGCGCAGGGCGCCGAGGCGCGTGCCAACCGCCGTTCCATCGTGAGTTACGTGCGCGGAGCGTGGACCCGCACCAACGACGAGCTGGAGGACCGCGTGGTCGCGGCCTACCTCCGCCCCGGAGCCACGTGGAGCGGCATCGTGCTGCGATTCGAGAACGAGGTGGACGCGCCGATCTCGTTGTGCCGTCTGTTCTTCGCGAAGGGGACCGGCACCACCTCGGCCGACATCAGTGACATCTGCATCCTTGACCGCAGCGCTCTCGACCTGGCCGACCTGCAGACGTACGCGCGGGGCGGACTGCAGACCAGGCAGCTCAAGAAGGACCGGCCCGACGCCGTTGTCACCTCGGCGGGCACGCACACTCGGTTCTACGTGAAAATGCGCAGCCTGTTCGGCATCGGCGATGAGACGGCTCTGCAGCTCCTCCACAAGACGCAGTCCGCGAAGGGCCTCGACAGCCTCGACCAACTCTTTCGTGAGTACATGCTGGAACGTCCGGGCACGTTCGAGCTCGCGCAGACCGCCTTGGCGCAGTTCAGCGAGCTTCGCGACGCCCACGACCACGTCGTCCAGCTGCGGCTGCAGCGCGACCACCTCGTGGAGTTGCGGGAGGCGGCGATCGCGTACGACAAGGCGCTCGAGGCCGGCGTGCGAACCGGGCGCCTCATCGACGGGGTGCTGCCGTTTCGTGTCCGTCGAGGGCTCGCCCTCGCCCGCGATGAACTCCATACCGTTGAGCAGCACCTCATAGGTCTCCGGAGCGCGCAAGAGCGGGCGCATGCCGCAGAGGTTTCTGCCGAGAAGACGCTGACCCAGGCGCGTGATCAACTCAGCGCCGCCGGTGGCTTCGAGGTGAGCTCGCTGGGTGAACTCATCGAGAGCGCAGAGGTGGAAGAGGGGAACGCGAAGCGCCGGTGGGAGCAGTTCGCGGCCCAGCTAGCGGCTGTTGGCATCGCCACGGCGCCCACCACGGCCGCCGAGTTCGCCGAGCTGCTCGACCAGCTCGATCGTGCCCCGGCCATCGAGGCCACAGGGGCCACCTACGAGGAGCAGGCCAGCTTGGCCGATGCGAAGCGCCGCGTGGCGACCCTCGAGGGGGAGATCGAGTCCCTGCGGAGGAACCGGTCGACCGTGCCGTCGGTGCTTGCCAGCGTGCGCCGGGCGGTGGCAGAGGGTGTGGGGCTGCCGACGTCAGCATTGCCCTTCGTCGCCGAACTCATCGACGTCAAGCCTCAGTTCGCGGAGTGGGAGGGCGCCATCGAGCGGGTGTTGCATTCGTTTGCGCTCACCATGTTGGTCCGCAGCGACCACCTCCCCGCAGTCAGGCGCTGGGTCGACGGCACCACCATCCCGGTGCGGCTGGTGTATGAGGAGCTGCGCGCGGACGCCCCGGCCGCTCGCCCGGCGCGCAGCGAGGTGTCCCTTGTCAACCGCGTCGCCGTGAGCGACGGGGCGTTCGCTCCGTGGCTGCAGGGCCAGCTGTCCGCACGGTACGACGTGGCGTGTGTGGAGCGTGCCGACGACCTCGACGCACACGACCGCGCCGTCACCATCCGCGGGCAGATCCGCACACGCGGCCGTTACGAGAAGGACGACCGCCGCCGCATCGACGATCGCTCGAACTGGGTGCTCGGCAACGCTGAGCGCAAACTCGACGTTCTCATCGATGCCCTGACCAGTGCCCAGCGCGTGGCGGACGCCGCGCAGGCGGTCGTGGATGCCGCGGAGCGGCGGCGCCGCGATGGTGATCGGCGCAAGAGCACCCTCGAACATCTCCGCGCGCAGTCGTGGAGCGATCTCGATCATCATGAAGCAGCGGTGAAGGTCGCGCGCCTCATTGATCGGCGGACCCGACTCACCGAAGGCAACGCGGACCTCGCCAAGGCCAGCGCGTTCGTCGCCACCGCCGAGCTCGACTATGCGGAGGCGCGGGACCTCCACCGGGATGCCAGGGACGCGGCCCGCGACGCCGAACTGGGGGCGGCCAGCCTCCGTGAGGCTGTCGCCGACCTCATGGCACAGGTCGAGTCAGGTTCGGTACCGGATGTCGACGAACCCACGTGGCACCTCCTCGACAAGCGCTTCCGCGCGGTGAAACGCGCCATCACCCGGAGCACGATCGCCGATGTCGCCAACGAAGTGCTCCGCCGCCTCCAGGATGAACGCGATACCGCTCAGCGTGCCGCAACCGCCGCCGCCGGGACGGTCACGAGCTTGGCCACACAGTTCCGCAGCCAGTGGGAGTCTGCGGCCGTCGACCTGCGACCCGACGTGGAAGACCGCGCCGGCTACGTCGCGATTCTCGACACCATCGTGGCCAACGGCCTGCCTGACCACGAGGCCACGTTCTTTCGGCTCCTGCGCGAACGATCCCGAGACCTGATCGGTGAGCTCGTCAGCGACATCCTCCGCGCACCTCAGGAGATCGAAGAGCGCGTCACCCCAGTCAACGCGTCGTTGCGGCGCTCGCCCTTCGACGACGACCGTTGGCTGCGGCTGCGCGTCAAACTGCGTCGAAGTGAGACGGTCAAGCGTTTCATCGACGAACTGCGCTCCATCTCCGAAGGCGGCTGGCGCGACGACGATGTGGACTCCGCGGAGCGGCGCTTCACGACGATGGCCGAGGTCATGCGACGGTTCGGCTCGAGCGAGCACGTGGACCGGGTGTGGCGGAGTCAGGTGCTCGACACCCGCCAGCACGTCACGTTCCTCGCTGAAGAGATCGACGAGCACGGACGCGCGCACGCGACGTACGACTCCGCCGCGACCATGTCCGGCGGTCAGCAACAGAAGTTGGTCGTGTTCTGTCTGGCGGCGGCCTTGCGTTACCAGCTGGCCGACGCAGAGGACGTGCGGCCGCGCTATGGCACGGTCATCCTCGACGAGGCGTTCGACAAGGCCGACACCCGCTACACGCGCATGGCCCTGGACGTGTTCAGGGAGTTCGGTTTCCATCTCGTGCTCGCCACGCCGCACAAGCTGGTGCAGACCATCGAGCCATATATCGGCGGGGCGACCACCATCGAGAACCCCACGCGCTGCTGCTCGACAGCGGCCAGGATCGCGTGGACCGTCGACTCCGGCCCGCGCGGCGACGCGGCTGCGGAGGTCCCCTCGTGAAGTCAGTGGCCGAGGTCCGCGTCGTATGCCGCGACCGGCTTGTGCGACGGATGGGGGAGTGGGCGGGGGCGTTGGTGACCCCGGATGCCGGGCCGCCACGGTTCACCATTCCCCTGCATCCCCCCACCGAGAAGGAGATGTTGGCGGACGAGAGCGCGGCGGAGGAGTGGGCTCGGAAGTGGGCGTCGTTCCCCCTGCCTGATGGTGTCGAGGTCGAGTGGGACACCCGGGTCTGGCGAAGTATCGGCCGTCAGCAGGTGCCCGTGCGCGTGCTGGTGCGCGACGCCGACGGGGCGGCTGCGCTGGCGGGAGGTGCGGCGCAGCGAGACTGGCTCCGGCTGAGGAGCCGCGCACTCGTCGTCGCCGCACGGTTCGGAGACACAGCGGACGTGGCTCGCACGGTGAGGCTGCGTCGCGCCACGTTGGTGGGCTACTCGGACGTCGAGTTCGGGCAGGTGGTCGACGTGGCGGCCTGGGTCATCGCCAACCCGATCACTGGGCTCCGTCCTCGGCAGGTGCCGGTTCGGGGGGTCGACTCGAAGTGGCTCGGCCACCATCGGGCGATCGTGCGTGATCTGGTCGGTGCCGTGACGGGCTCCGTCGAGCTGGGTCTGGTGGAGTCCGATCCGCTCATCAGGTTGCGGATCCTCGACCCCACCCTGAGCGTCGGCGGCTTGCGGGACGTCGCTGCACCGCCGCAGCAGGTCGCCGCTCTCCCCCTGGCGCCGCGCGGGGTGATCGTCGTGGAGAACCTCGAATCGGTGCTCGCCATGCCGGAGCTTCCGGGCGCGGTGGTCATCCACGGCAGCGGCTTCGCCGTCGATCGGGTGGCATCGATCCCATGGGTCGTGCGCGTGCCGATCCTCTACTGGGGCGACCTCGACTCTCACGGTTTCGCGATCCTCCACCGCCTCCGGCTGCACCATCCAGCAGTGACCTCGGTGCTCATGGACGAGGCCACCTTGCTGGCGCACCGGGACCTGTGGGTTCCCGATCCCCACCCCACGAGGGCGGCGCTCGACGGGCTCACCGGCGAAGAACGGGCAGCGCTCGCTCGCCTGCGCACGGAAGGGGACGTCCGGCTCGAACAGGAGCGGATCCCGTGGAGGCAGGCGCTGGCCGCCATCCGGGCGGCGTGGGAGGGCGAGCTCGACCTGCCGGTGGATCGTCCGGGTCGTCGAGGAACACCATCGGGACCCGGTCGGTGAGCCAGCCATTGTGTGCGTCGCCATCACCAATCCCGAGCTCACCGGAACCCCTGCCCCCCAGCCAGCAGTCCCTCCCACGACCCGGCCGCGGAGCACGCCGCCGCGCCAGCGAGGCGACGACCTCCATGACGACCCCGAGCCGAGGGGTCACGACACGCCGAGTTGGGTGGCTGATTCCGGGCGTTTGTCGACCCCTCGACTGGCCCCACCGTTGCGCTGCCTGCGGGGGGCGGTCCCACCTGGGGGTGGCGCCCGCCCTGGAGGGTCGCCATCCGCTGACCGAAGCCTGGTGGGAGGATCGGCGTCATGCAGCTCGACGACGTCGTGATCCTCGACGGTGGCCTCTCCAACGCCCTCGAGGCCCGAGGCGTTGACCTGTCCTCCGACCTGTGGACGGCACGCCTGCTCCTCGATGATCCCGGGCAGATCGCCACGGTCCACCGCGACTACTACCTCGCCGGTGCCGACGTCGTCACGACGGCGAGCTACCAGGCCAGCGTCCCCACCCTGATGGCGGCCGGGCTCAGCGAGCGCGAGGCCGAGCGCGCCCTCACCTCCAGCGTCACGCTGGCCACCGAGGTTCGCGACGAGGTTGCCGCCGCGACCACCCGCGCCCGGCATCCCCTCGTCGCGGCCTCGGTCGGCCCCTACGGGGCGGCGCTGGCCGACGGTTCGGAGTACCGGGGCCGCTACGGCGTCACCGCGAGCGTCCTGCGCGACTTCCACGCCCGACGACTCGAGCTGCTGGCCTCTGCCGACCCCGACCTCCTCGCCGTCGAGACCATCCCCGACGCCGACGAGGCGGAGGTGCTCGTCCCCCTCCTCGACGACCTGGGCCTCCCGACCTGGTTCTCCTACTCCGTGCAGGGCACCGCCACCCGCGCGGGCCAGCCGCTCAGCGAGGCCTACGCAGTCCTGGCCGACAGCACGAGCATCATCGCCGCCGGCATCAACTGCTCCGCACCGAGCGACGTGATGGATGCCCTTCGCCTCGCGACCCGAGCCACCGGCCGCCCTGCCGTCGCCTATCCGAACCTCGGTGAGACCTGGGACAGCGCGACCCACACCTGGAGCGGGGAGGCCGCGTTCGACACCGACCTCGCCGCCGACTGGGTCGTCGCCGGCGCCCGCTTCATCGGCGGCTGCTGCCGCGTCGGACCCGAGCAGATCGCGACGTTGTCACAGCGTCTCGTTCCAGCCCGCGCCCCCGTCGCCGCGCCACCACCGTGACGCGCGGTCTGCACGGGCACCCGGCGTGAGCCACCGGGGCGGAAGGGGTCTTCTTCCTCGGCGAGACCTTGCACCGCGGCGTCTCCGACGGCAGTGAGGATGCCGTGGTCACCCTTCCCGAGTAGCCGTCACCTCCCGCAGCGGGCAGACCCGACTCCACCGACAGTGGCTCGGGTCAGCTCGTTCGGCCGGTGCCGTTCGCGGCGCGCCCGTGCCGAGGCGCCACGCTCAGCGACACGGCGACGGTGTCCCCGAGGTCGATCTGCTCCTGCGTGCGGACAGCCTGCTTCACGGGGAGCACGTAGCCGCCCTCGCGGGGGAGCAGCGAGGTCTCCCACAGGGTGTCGCCCACCTGCACCTGCACCGGGATCGCGCCCCAGCCGTACGTCGTCTCGGCGGCCTCTGCGGCGATCTCCTCGCAGGCTGCCGGGGGAAGCCGGAGCCAGTGGTGGGG
>JAGNQK010000271.1 GCA_017989115.1 Dermatophilaceae bacterium
TGGTGCGCCTCTTCGAGCACAGCCCCCACGAGCACGCGGAGCTGATGCGCCTGCTCGGTGAACCGACGATCTACGACGAGTTCCTGCGCTTCCTCGCCCGGCGTGGCTACCCGGTTCCTTCTGCGGTTCTCGAGCGGGACGTCACCCAGCCCTACCGGCTCGATGAGAACCTCGTCGCCGTGTTCGAGGCGGTGTACGCCTCGCCGTCCGAGCACTGGGGGGTCTACGAGACCTGCGAAGAGCTCGTCGACATCGAGGACCTGTTCCAACAGTGGCGCTTCCGCCACCTCCAGGTCGTCACCCGCACCATCGGGCACCGGCAGGGCACCGGTGGGTCGAGCGGCGTCGGCTTCCTGCGCAAGGCCCTGGACCTCACCTTCTTCCCCGAGCTGTACGCGGTGCGCGCCCTCGTGGAGTGAGCTGCCCTTGCGTCCGGCATGTTGGCTGCCCAAGGCACCAACCTGCCGGACGCGAGCAGGGATACTCAGCCCATGCCTCGCGTCATCCACACCGCTCAGGCCCTCGTCGACGCCGTGATGGAGGTGCCGTCGCTGCCGGTGCGGGGCGGCAACGTCATGGCGACGTCGTACCGTCGCTACGCCGGGGGAGCGGTGACGATCCTGCTCGCCGCGGCGCGCTCGGGCGTCGAGTGCGTGCACGCAGGGGCCGTCGGCACAGGGCCGAACGGTGACCTCGTCCGGGGGGCGCTGGCTGCTGAGGGGGTGACGTTGTCGGCGCCACCGGTGGCCGACCTCGACACGGGTGTGTGCGTCGTGCTCGTCGAGCCCAGTGCCGAACGCACCTTCGTGACCACCCAGGGTGCCGAGCGGCAGATCACGGTGCAGTCCCTGGCCGCCTCGAACCCGGTGCCCGGAGACCTCGTGTGCGTCAGCGGCTACTCGCTGGTGGGCCGCACGCGTGACCCGCTCGTCGAGTGGCTGGACACCCTGGCCGACGGTGTCGTCGTCGTGCTCGATCCCGGAGCCACCTTCGCCGGGCTGGCCGAGCCGCTGCGTGACCGGGTGCTCGCCCGCACCGATGTCTGGACCGGCAACGCCGACGAGGCAGCCGCGCTCACCGGGGTGCGGGGGATGCGTGAGGCCGCTGAGGTCGTCGCCACCCTCCTCGCACCGGATGCCGTGACGATCGTTCGCGACGGCGCTCGCGGGTGCGCGGTGCGTGAGTCGGGCCGCACGACCCACTGTCCGGGACACCCGCAGCGACCGGTGGACACCAACGGTGCGGGGGACACCCACACGGGGGTGCTGCTCGCCGAGCGGGCCACGGGGGCATCGTGGCCGGAGGCCGCTGCCCGGGCCAATACGGCAGGGGCCATCAAGGTGACCCGTCGTGGCCCGGACACGGCGCCGACCCGGGCAGAGATCGACGCCTTCCTGGCAGCCCTCCCCCGCTGACCTGCGCGGGGTCGAGGTGTTACCGCACGTGGATCCCTGCAGAAATACCTCGAATCAGCGGAGGGTGCCCGGCTCGTCCAATCCCTCGAGGTCCTCGCGGCAGCGTCGCTCGAAGTCCACGAGCTCGGCCAGCGCCGACTCGAGGTCTCGGCGCCGCTGCTCGAGGTCGCTGCGGCGCTCGCCGATCTGGGCCAGCACGTACTCGAGCTGGCTGCGCCGCCCGCGTGGCACGTCGTAGAGGTCGATGATCGTGCGGATCTCGTCGAGTGGGAAGCCGAGCCGCCGCCCGCGCAGGATGAGCCCGAGTCGGGTGCGGTCGCGCCGGTGGTAGACCCGGGTGGTGCCGCGCCGCTCGGGGGAGATGAGCCCGAGGTCCTCGTAGTGCCGAACGGTGCGGTGGGTGACGCCGAACTCGTCCGCGATCTGCGCGATGCTCCAGGTCCCCTCGCCCGTCTCGGTGCGCCCGCGACGACGTCCCGCCGCGCTCTCGCGTCCGCTCCCAGCGGTCGGCGAGCGGACGGCATCCGTCGTGGGGCTTGTCATACCGGGCAGTATTGCTTTACGTTGACGTCAACGTCAAGAACGTTGCCACCCGCTGTTCGCCGCGACCCGGCGCCGGCACCACTGCGCGAAGGGGCGCCGAATGTTCGAGCTGAGCAAGGACCACGAGGACTTCCGGGCGGTTGTGCGCGACTTCGCCACCGAGGCCGTCGAGCCACACGTCGCCCAGTGGGACCGTGACCACCACTTCCCGGCCGACCTCGTGCCCCGCATGGGCGAGCTCGGGCTGTTCGGCCTCGTCGTCCCCGAGGCCTACGGCGGCTCGCTCGAGGACGCCGACGGCGGCGCCTTCACGAGCCTGTGCATCGCCATCGAGGAGCTCGGCCGGGTCGACCAGTCGATCGGCATCACCCTCTCCGCGGGGGTGGGGCTCGGCATCAACCCGATCCTCACCTACGGCACCGACGCGCAGAAGGAGCGCTTCCTGCCCGACCTCGTCGCTGGCCGCGCGCTCGCGGGCTTCGGGCTCACCGAGCCGGATGCCGGGAGCGACGCGGGTGCCACGCGCACCAAGGCGGTGCTCGAGAACGGGGAGTGGGTGGTCGACGGGTCGAAGGCTTTCATCACGAACTCCGGCACCGACATCACCTCGGTCGTCACGGTGACGGCCCGCACCGGCACCGACGCCGACGGCCGCCCCGAGATCTCGGCGATCATGATCCCCTCGGGCACCTCCGGGTTCACCGTCGAGGCGCCCTACGACAAGCTCGGCTGGAACATCTCGGACACCCACGGGCTGTCCTTCGCCGGCTGCCGCGTGCCCGAGGAGAACCTGCTCGGGCAGCGTGGCCACGGCTTCCGCCAGTTCCTCAAGACCCTCGACGACGGCCGGATCGCGATCAGTGCGCTGGCCCTGGGCCTCATCACCCGCATGCGCGAGGAGGCCACCGCCTACGCGAAGACCCGCACCGCGTTCGGGCGGCCGATCGGGGTCAACCAGGGCGTCGCGTTCCCCATCGCCGACCTGCTCGTCATGGAGGAGAACTCGCGCCTGCTGACCTACCGCGCCGCGTGGCTCAAGGACGAGCAGGAGGCCGGGCGCCGCTCGGTCGCCGACGTCAAGCAGGCGGCGGCCGTGGCCAAGCTCTACACCTCCGAGGCCGCCGTCACGGCGACCCGGATCGCCACGCAGGTGTTCGGGGGCAACGGCTTCATGGAGGAGTACCCCGTGGCTCGCTTCTACCGCGACGCGAAGATCCTCGAGATCGG
>JAGNQK010000272.1 GCA_017989115.1 Dermatophilaceae bacterium
CCGGCGACGTCGACGCCACCAAGGAGGCCCTGCGGGTCGCCTCGATCAAGCTCGACAAGGCTGCGAGCAAGGGCGTCATCCACAAGAACCAGGCCGCGAACAAGAAGTCCGCGATGGCCAAGAAGGCTGCCCGCCTCTGACCTGCCGAGGTTGCCCGCCACGCAGCGGCGACCTCACCTCGACGGGGCCCGTCACCGATCTCGGTGACGGGCCCCGTCGGCGTCAGCGGTGGACGCCGGCGACGGCACGGGCCGCCAGAACCTCACCGACGTCACACCGACGGCGGAGAAGTGTGGTGATGGCGGAGATATATCTCCGTCACCGACGAGCTTCTCCGCCACCACTGTGATGGCGGGGAAATGTTCGGGGCCGCGCGAGGGGCCGTGCCTGCGCTGGCCGCGTCGATGGGTGCGACGCGCGCCGCTGTCAGCCGTGGACTCCGGAGTCAGCCGTGGACGCTGGTGTCAGCGGTGGATGCCGGCGACGGCGCGAGCGACGTCGTCGAACCGATCGCGGGCGAGCACCGCACCCTCGCGGCGCACGGCATCCGGAGCAACGCGCACCACCCGGTCGACGCGCACCTCGGAGGGGCGACCCTTGCGGTCCCACGCTCCCGTGCCGATGTCCACCCAGTTCCGGCCCGAGCGCTGGCCCGCGCCGCCCACGTGGTCCTTGCTCGTGAGCTGCAGCGCGAGCAGCCAGGGCCCGTCGGTGCCGACGAGCAACACGGGGCGGTCCTTGCCCTGTGAGTGGTCCTCCTCGTAGGGCACCCAGGTCCAGACGATCTCGCCGGGATCCGGCCGGCCGTCGGGGTTGGGGGAGTAGTGAGGAGTCAGCGGGCCTCGGTAGTCACCGGGGTAGCCCTGCCCGCCGCGCGGTGGCTGACCGCCGCGCGGCCCCGGCACCGTGCCGGGGACCGTGCCCGGTGTGGAGGGGGTTGAGGTCGAGCCTGCGGAGCGTCGGCTGAGCCAGCGCAGGATCGACGAGGCGGCACTGCGCAGCAGGCCTTGGGTGCTGTTCGAGGGAGTGGCCACGACGGGAGCCTATTCCGCCCTGCGGAACACGGTTTGGAGCAGGTAAGCCTTACCTAATACGATGCCGACATCTGGTCCCGTTCCAAGGAGCACCCACATGATCGCCCGCCGCGCACTCACCCTGAGCGCCGCAGCCCTGCTCGCCCTGTCGATGGCTGCGTGTGGCCAGGACTCCGGCGACGAGGCGGAGGAGCCCTTGTCCGACGACTCCCTGGTCATCTACTCGGGGCGCAACGAGACCTTGGTGGGCCCGCTGCTCGACAAGCTCGAGGCTGCCACGGGCGTCGACGTCCAGGTGCGCTACGGCGGTTCGAGCGAGATGGCCGCGCAGCTCCTCGAGGAGGGCGAGGGCACCAAGGCCGACCTCTTCTTCAGCCAGGATGCCGGCGCCCTCGGCGCCCTGGCCAAGGCCGGTCGCCTCCAGGCGCTGCCCGAGGCCACGACCTCGAAGGTCCAGGAAGGCTTCGCCGACCCCGCCGGGCTGTGGGTCGCCACGTCCGCCCGGGCGCGCGTCATCGCCTACGACCCCGCCCAGGCGCCGGAAGTCACCTCCATGACCACCGTCGACGCGGTCCTTGACCCGAAGTACAAGGGCAAGGTGGGATTTGCTCCGACCAACGCCTCGTTCCAGTCGTTCGTCACCGCCCTGCGCGTCAGCAAGGGTGAAGCGGGTGCCAAGGCCTGGCTGGAGGCCTTCAAGGCCAACGAGCCGAAGGCCTACGACAACAACATCCTCGTGCTCGACGCCGTCGACTCCGGGCAGGTCGCCCTGGGCCTGGTCAACCACTACTACTGGTACGAGCGGGTGGCCGAGAAGGGCGCGGACGCCGTCAACGCCAAGATCCACTTCCTCGACGCCAACGACCCCGGCGCCCTGATCAACGTGGCCGGCGCGGGCGTGCTCGCGGGCAGCCAGCAGTCCGAGGCCGCGACCAAGGCCGTCGACTTCCTGCTCTCCGACGAGGCGCAGCAGTACTTCGCCGACGAGACCGCCGAGTACCCGGTCGTCGCCGGCATCACGTCGACCAAGCACGACCTCGTGCCGCTGGCCGACCTCAAGGGGCTGGCCATCGACCTCAACGCCCTGAACTCCTTGGAGGAGACGCTGGCCATGCTCGACGAGGTGGGTCTGACCTGAGCACGCTGACGCCACCGACGGCCCGGGACGCCACACCGGCGGCCCGGGCTTCGGCGCGCCGCCGGGACCCCGCACCCCCGTGGTACCTGTCCGCACCGTCGGTGGTGGTCGCCCTCATCGCCCTGATCCCAATCGGCTACCTCGTGGTGCGCGCGGCCGAAGCCGGGCCGGGCCGGATCGTCGACATCCTCGCGCGCCAGCGCACGGTGGAGCTCGTCGGACGCAGCCTGCTGCTCGTCACCCTCGTGACGGCCCTGAGCGTGGCCATCGGCGTCGGGCTGGCCTTCCTCGCGGCGCGCACCGACGTCCCGGGCCGCCGCGTCCTCGCCGCCCTGGCTCCGCTCCCGCTGGCCATCCCCAGCTACGTCGCGGCCTTTGCCTGGATCTCGGCCCTGCCGCAGATCGCCGGTCTCACCGGGGCGGTGCTCGTGCTGACCCTGTGCTGCTACCCCTACGTCTACCTGCCCGTGCTGGCGGCCCTTCGCCGCGCCGACCCGGGCCTGGAAGAGGTCGCCCGCAGCCTGGGCCGCACCCCGTGGCAGACCTTCCGCGAGGTCACCCTGCGCCAGGTGCGCCCGTCCGCGGCCGCCGGTGGCCTGCTCGTCGCGCTGTACACGCTCAGCGACTTCGGGGCCGTGTCGATCCTGCGCTACGACGTCTTCACCCGGGTGATCTACACCGCCTACCGCTCGAGCTTCGACCGCTCGACGGCAGCGGTGTTGTCCCTGCTGCTCGTGGCGCTGACCGTCGCGATCAGCGTGGGGGAGTCACGGGTTCGCCGCCGCGACGTCGCCCGCATCGGGGCCGGGGTCGCCCGCCAGCCCGAACCGCTGCGGCTCGGACCCCTGCGCCTGCCGATGGCTGGCGGGGCCGGGGTCGTCGTGGTGCTGGCGCTCGGTTTCCCGATCGCGTCGTTGCTCTACTGGTTCACCACCGGGCTCTCGGCCGGGTTGGATGCCGGTCGTCTGGGTGCCGGGATCGCGGCGACCGCGTGGCTGTCGTTGCTCGGGG
>JAGNQK010000273.1 GCA_017989115.1 Dermatophilaceae bacterium
TGCTCGTCGCCCTCGGCGGGCACGCGGGACTGGAGTGGGACATCACGACGTGCAGCGCCGACGAACTCGACGCGCTGCGGGCGTGGTCGGCCCTCTACCGCGAGCTGCGACCGCTGCTGCACGGTGGGGATGCCGTTCGCTCGGACCACCCGGACCCGGCCCTCGTCGTCGGCGGGGTCGTGGCTCCTGACCGGTCGGCCGCGGTGTTCAGCGTCGTCCAGGCGGTGTCCGGTCGCGGGGTCGCACCCGGGGTCGTGCCCTTGCCGGGGTTGGATGCCGGGCGTCGCTACCGGGTGCGGGTGCGGTCGGAAGCCGGGTTGCCGGCCGTGATCCAGGTGCATCCACCCGCGTGGTGGGATGCCGCGCTGGGCGACGGGATCGTCGTCAGCGGGGCGGCACTCGGCGAGGTCGGGTTGGCCCTGCCCGTGCTGGCACCGGCCCAGGGATTCCTCCTCCACCTGGAGGGCGTCGACGCCTGAGGGCCCGGCTGGTGACAGACTCGGTCGGTGGCCATCCCTCCTTCGCACCTGTCGTTCGCCGCTCTGGAGTTCATGACGGAGCGGCACCTCGCGACGTTGACCACCCTGCGGGCTGACGGATCACCGCACGTCGTGCCGGTGGGGTTCACCTGGGATGACGACCTGCTCGTCGCGCGCGTCATCGCGAGTCGGAGCAGCGCCAAGGTCGTCCAGGCCCGCGCCGGCCGCCGGGCGGCGCTGTCGCAGGTGCAGGCCCGTCGTTGGATCACCCTCGAAGGGTCGACGAGGGTGCTGGAGGACCCGGCATCCGTGCGCGATGCCGAGCAGCGGTACGCGCAGCGCTACCGCGTGCCGCGCGAGAACCCCGAGCGAGTCGTCATCGTGCTCGACGTCGACCGGGTTCTCGGCGGGGACTGGCCGCACCCGCTGCCCCCATCGCCGTACGCGACCTGAGCCGGGCAGCGTCGACCAGCTCTCCCCGGACCGCGCCGGGAAAGATTCTTTGGCACGGTGCATCCGGGGTCGCCCCCTTCACGGAATGACTGTCAGCGGGTGCAGAGAGGCACCCCACCAACCGAAGGGACGCATCATGAAGCGCTTTCTCGTCGCAGGGGCAGTTGCCGCTTTCGCCATGGTCGGCTTCTCCAGCACCGCCCAGGCCGCACCGGCACAGGCCGCGTGCTTCGGCCAGGTCCACAAGCTCGTGAACAGTGGTGGCCTCCCCGGTATCGACAACGTCGGGCAGCTCGTCGGCGCCCTCGGTGGCGGCCAGAACAAGAACGCCACCGCCAAGACCTTCTGCTGACCGCCCGCCAGACCCGGCGCTGAGCGCTCGGGCCCACACGCCAGAGGCGGCTCGGACCACGTGGTCCGAGCCGCCTCTTGGCGTGCTGTTGTGCCCTGGTGCCTTACGGCTGCGGGACGATGAACTCGTCGAGCAGGGGCAGGGTGCCCTCGCGCAGGTCGGCGGTCTTCTCCGGCTTGATCTGGCCCGGGGCGAAGCTGGCCATCGGGCCATCGATCGGCAGGTTCAACCGTGAGGTGGCGAGGTTGACGCTGTACGTCTGCGCCGAGGTGTCGATGGCGGTGACGCCCGAGCGGTTGCCGCTGATCACGAGGCCGAGCTGGTGGCCGGCGGGGACGACGACGTCGTTGGCCTGGAGCTCGACGGTGACGTTCTTCGTGCCCTCACCGTCGAGGCGGATCCAGCCGCGGGCGAGGACCTGCAGCTCGGTGGGCCCGACCCGGCGGGTCACGTCGCGGTAGCAGGCGTCGTCGACGGCGGTCGAGGCGCCCCAGCAGCTCTCGGTCGTGAGGGTCAGGGCGCCGTCGTTGGTCGTGAGCACACGGTCCATCGCGCCGTAGTCGACGAGCTGCACCGAGAGCTGCCCGACCGGGCGGCCCTGGGTGACCTCGAGGTCGACGGTGGGGGTGCCCGAGATCCGGACCTCGCTCCTGGTGGTGCCGGTCAGGAACTGCAGCTTGTTCGGGCTGGCCCCGATCCGCACGGCGTTGGCCTCGCTGAGCCCGGCCGAGTTGACGTAGCTGAGCGTGGTGTCGTCCTTGGTGCCCAGGCGCATGGTGCCGTCGGAGCGCAGGGCCAGCTTCATCATCCGGGAGCCCTTGCTGGGCCAGACGTCCGACTGGACCCAGCGGTCGGGGGCGACCTCGACGTCGACGGCAGGCTCGTTCAGGATGCCGTTGTCCACCTGCATCAGCTCGTGGTCGAACCAGCGGTGCAGCGTGTCGACCCACCGGTCACGGTCGGAGTCGAACGGGTCGACGTGCCCGAGCCGGGTCAGCCACATCTTGCGGTCGACGCCGGCCTCGCCGAGGTCCTGCCACCACGTCGACGCGTTGCGCATGCGGACGTTGTTGTCCTGCAGCCCGTGCATGATGAACACGCTGGCCTTGACCTTGGAGACGTCGTAGAACGAGCCCTCGCGGTAGTCCCGCTCGGCCCAGAAGTCGGTGTACGCACCGGTCTCGTCGCCGTCGTTGGCGTTCATGAAGGCGTTGGCCGCCACGCAGTTCGTGGGGACCGTGCGGCGCTGGGCGATCGTCGTGGACAGGCTGCTCGGGTAGTTGTTCGACTTCACGGCGTTCTGGTAGCGGTTGTAGTCGTACCAGGAGCTGATCGCGCTGATCGGGACGATGGTCTCGAGGCCCTCGACCCCGGTGGCCGCGACGCCGTTGGCGAGGGTGCCGTCGTAGGACTTGCCGATCATGCCGGTGCGTCCGTTGCTCCACGTGGCCTCGACGACCTCGCCGGCGGCGTTGCGGGCGACCGCGTTGCCGTTGAGCCACTCGATGACGACCTTGATCGACTCGATGTCCGAGCGTCCGCCCTGGTCGGCGCAGCCGGTCGAGCGGCCGGTGCCGGCCATGTCGGGGGCGACGAACGCGTAGCCGCGTGGCACGAAGTAGTTGTCGTAGAACAGTGGCATCTTCGCCGGCTTGCCGTCGGCGTCGTAGGACTTGAACTCGCTGTCGTTGCCGCGCCCGAGGCTGAGGTAGTAGGGGCTGGCGTCCATGACGACCGGGATCCGTGCGGTGCCGTCGAGCTCGCGCGGGCGGATGATGTCGGTGGCGATGCGCTCCTGCGCGCCGTCACCGTCGAGGTCCGGGGCAGTGACCCAGACCGTCTCGCGGATCGCATCCGCGTACTCGAAGACCGGGGCGGTGACGCCGTCGACGATCGTC
>JAGNQK010000274.1 GCA_017989115.1 Dermatophilaceae bacterium
CCCGTGGCCGCGACGAAGTCCTGCTCGACCTGCTCGGCCTCACCCGAGCGCAGCAGCCCGTGGTCGACGAACACGCAGGTCAGCTGGTTGCCGACGGCACGCTGCACGAGGGCTGCGGCGACCGAGGAGTCGACCCCACCGGACAGGCCGCAGATGACGCGCGCGTCACCGATCTGCTCCCGCACCGACGACACGAGGTCATCGACGACGTTGGCGGCCGTCCACTCACCCGTGAGACCGGCGCCCCGCAGCAGGAAGTTCTCGAGCACCTGCTGGCCGAACGTCGAGTGCAGCACCTCGGGGTGCCACTGCACCCCGTAGAGGTGACGCTCGTCGTCCTCGAAGCCCGCGACGGGGGCTCCTGAGGTCGTGGCCGTCACCGTCATCCCCTCCGGGGCGGCCGAGACGGAGTCGCCGTGGCTCATCCACACCGACTGCTCGACGGGCTGGCCGTTGAACAGTGTGGACGTGCTGTCGAGGATGGTGGCGGGGGTGGCGCCGAACTCGGAGAGCCCGGTGCGCTCCACCGTGCCGCCGAGGGCCTGAGCCATCGCCTGGAAGCCGTAGCACATGCCGAAGACCGGCACCCCGGCCTGTAGCAGCGCCGGGTCCAGGCTCGGTGCGCCGTCCTCGTAGACCGACGACGGCCCGCCGGAGAGGATCACGGCGGCAGGGTCCTTGGCCAGCATCTCGGCCACCGGCATCGAGTGCGGCACGACCTCGCTGAAGCAGTTGGCCTCACGCACCCGGCGGGCGATGAGCTGGGCGTACTGCGCCCCGAAGTCGACGACGAGCACCGGCCGGTCGGCGAGGTGGGTGCTCTCGGGCTGCGTGCTGGGGGACTCGCTCACCCGCACAGGTTACTGGCGCGCCGCCGCCAGCTCGGACTCGACCTGTCGGGCAACACGGCGCTCGACCCAGAACGACAGGAAGGGCACACAGCCGGCGAGCATGACGAGCACCATCTTCGTCAGCGACCAGCCGATCTTGAACCCGAGCAGGGCCGTGGCGACGAGGTAGACCATGTAGATGAAGCCGTGCGGCTGGGGCCACCAGTACAGCGGGTTGTCCTCACCCTTGAGCCCGAAGCCGTACGACAGCACCATCTCGACGACGAGCACGAGCAGCCCGACGCCGACGATGAAGGCCATGACCTTGAAGAAGGTCAGCCGCGAGCGGGCCCCCTCGACGTCGTCGATGGTGTGGGTGCGGGAGTCAGGCGTCGTCACGGGACCCAGTATCTCCCGGCGCCTCGAGCAGAGCTTCACGGCGGGTCTCCTCGCGCACCATCCGGAACCACACCCAGAGGGCGAACAACGCGAAGACCCACCACTGCACGGCGTACGCGGCGTTGCGCCACTGGATGCTCGTGTCCGGCAGCGGCGTCGGCACCCTGGTCGGCTGGCCGGCAGCCTGCGGGGTCTCGGACTCGAGGAAGACGAAGGCGTTGTACAGCTCCCCCGGCCAGGTGTTGACGAGCAACGACAGGTCGATCGACCCGATCTCGCCAGCCGCCACCGGCACGGAGGACGGCGACTCCCCCGGCGCCAACCCACCCGCGATGGTGAGGGGGCCCGAGGGGGGCGCCCCGGCATCCGCCGGGTTGGTCACGAATCCCCGCACCACCGCGATCGTGGCACCGGACCCCTCGACGACGAAGGGTGTGAGCACCCACGACCCGCTCACCCCGTCGAGCCGGCGGTCGGGCACGAGCAGCTGACCGTCGGGGGCGTAGCTGCCCTGCGCCGTCACCGGGCGTGAGGACAGGTCGCCGCGAAACGGCGCGTGCGGCTCCAGCACCGAGGTCAGCGCCGCCGGCTCCTGGGCACGGGCCTGCTCGACGGCCTCACGGTACGAGCGGCTCTCGGCGACCCCGAGCTGCCAGCGGCCGAGGAAGGCGAACGCGATGCCCACGACCACCACGAGACCGAGGAGGCCGAGAAACCGAGGCCGAAGGGCGGTCCGCAACACGCCATCGAGGCTACGTCACCGCGGAAACTCGCTGGCCCGAGGGGGGCTGGCGCACCTAGCGTGGGCGGGCGATGTCTCCTCACCCCTGGCCCTACGCGACCGCCCCCGACGCGGCCCCGCCGCTGGACGCCGACCGCCTCATCCTGTGGCTGGCGCGGCACCAGTGGCGCACCCTGCTCGGCGGGGTGCTCTTCGGCGTGCCCTGGATGCTGTCGATCGCCCTGGTGCCGGCGGCGATCGGCAAGGCCGTCGACGACGGTCTGGTCGCCCGCGACCCGCGTGCGCTCGTGACGTGGGCTGCCGCGATCATGGGGCTCGGGCTGGTGAGCGCGGTGACGACGAACGGCCGGCACTGGTTCGCCGTGCGCAACTGGCTGATCTCGTCGTTCCGCACGGCGGTCGTCACCGAGGGCGCGGTGCGCGGGGCCGGGCCGGCCGTCACCCGGCAGATGCCGGCCGGTGAGGTCGTCACGAGCTTCGCGAGCGACTTCTGGCGGATGGGCGAGGTCTTCGACGTCACCGCCCGCCTGGCCGGCGCCATCGTCAGCTTCATCGTCGTCTCGGCGATCCTGCTGCGCGGATCGGTGCTGCTCGGGGTCATCATGCTCGTCGGCGGGCCGCTGCTGCTGGCCTCACTCGCCCTCGTCGTGCGACCGCTGCACCGGCGCCAGCAGGCCCAGCGGGAGGAGGCCGGGCAGCTCACGGCGCTCGGTGCCGACACCGTCGCCGGGCTGCGGGTGCTGCGCGGCATCGGCGGTGAGGACACCTTCCTCGCCCGGTACGCGGCGCAGTCGGAGCGGGTGCGCCTCGCCGGAGTTCGCCTCTCGCCGGTGCAGGCGACGTTGGATGCCGCCCAGGTGCTGTTGCCCGGGATCTTCGTCGTCGTGGTCACCGGCATCGGCGCCCACCTGGCCGTCGGCGGTGAGATCACCCCCGGTCAGCTGGTGGCCTTCTACGGGTACACGGCCTTCCTGACGATGCCCCTGCGCACGGCGACGGAGTTCGTCGACAAGCTGACCCGCACCCGGGTCGCCGCCCGCCGGATCGTGAAGATCCTCGCGATCGAGCCCGACCACGCGCCGGCCGGGCGCACCTCCGGTGACCTGTTGGTCGATGGGGGGACGCCGGTGGTGGACGTGAGCGCGGACCTGGTCGACCCGGCATCCGGCGTCGTCGTCGTGCCCGGGCAGTTCACCGCCCTGGTGAGC
>JAGNQK010000275.1 GCA_017989115.1 Dermatophilaceae bacterium
CACGCTCGGCCACGAGCCGGACGATCTCGTCGTACACCTTCGGGTACAGCGCCTGGAAGGACAGGTCCTCGAGCTCCCACTTGATGGTGTTCATGCCGAGCCGGTGGGCCAGCGGGGCGTAGATCTCGAGGGTCTCCTTGGCCTTGCGGGCGGCGCTCTCCTGCGAGACGTAGCGCCAGGTGCGCGCGTTGTGCAGCCGGTCCGCGAGCTTGATGACGAGGACCCGGATGTCGCGCGCCATGGCCACGACCATCTTGCGCACGGTCTCGGCCTGCGCGGCCTGGCCGTAGGTGACCTTGTCGAGCTTGGTCACGCCGTCGACGAGCATGGCGATCTCGTCACCGAAGTCGCGCCGCAACGCCTCGAGGCTGTACGACGTGTCCTCGACGGTGTCGTGCAACAGCGCCGCAGCCAACGTCGTCGGTGTCATGCCGAGCTCGGCGAGGATCGTGGTCACCGCCAGGGGGTGGGTGATGTAGTCATCGCCCGATCGCCGCTTCTGCCCCTCGTGCGCGCGCTCCGCGACCGCGTAGGCCCGCTCGATGACGGCGACGTCCGCCTTCGGGTGGGTTCCCCGCACGACCTGGAGCAGCGGTTCGAGGACCGGGTTGCCAGGGGTGCGGTTGCGGCCCACGAGGGCCAGGGCCGCCCGGGCCCTGGCGCGCGAGGACACGCCGGGTGGGGGTGTCCCCGCCCCGACCCACGTACCGTCCTCGACCATGCCGGGAGTGTAGTGCTCAGCCAGCCGGTCGCCGATGCCGGTCCACGATGCTCAGCGCTTGGACTTCGGCGGGCGCCGCGGCTGGTTGCGCGGACCGGACTGGGCGTACTTGTGCACGGCCCGGCCGGACAGGGTCGATGCGTCGCCGGATGCCGCGGCACGCGTGCCGCTGCCCGCGGACACCGCGACCCGTGGGTCCTCGGCGCCGCCGTCACCCTCGCCGAATGCCTCAGCGGTCTCGGCCGCGGCCACGTCCTTGGCCCGCCGGGCCTGGTACCGGCTGGCTCGCTTGGCCAGTTCGATGACGGCCGGCTCGTTGCGCCGCAGGGAGACGAGCAGGGGCGTGGCGATGAAGATCGAGGAGTAGGCGCCGACGATGATGCCGACGAAGAGCACGAGCGAGAGGTCGAGCAGCACGCCGGGCCCGAGCCAGATGGCGCCGACCGCGAGCACGGCGGCCACGGGCAGCACGCCGATGATCGTGGTGTTGATCGAGCGGACCATCGTCTGGTTGACGGCGAGGTTGGCGGCCTCGGCATAGGACATGCGGCCGTTGGCGAAGGCCTCGGTGGTGTTCTCGCGCACCTTGTCGAAGACGACGACCGTGTCGTAGAGGCTGTAGCCGAGCACGGTGAGGAAGCCGATCATCGTCGCGGGCGACACCTCGAACCCGATCAGGGCGTAGATGCCGACGGTGATGATCATGTCGTGGACCACGGCGATCAGCGCCGCCGCGGCCATCTTCCAGTTGCGGAAGTAGATGCTCATGACCACGGCCACCAGGGCGAGGAAGATCACCAGGGCGCGCAGTGCCTGTTGACTGACCGACGCACCCCACGATGGGCCGATGAAGGTGCCGCTGACCTCAGAGGTCGGCACCCCGAAGGCCTCGGCGAGGTTCTGGCGGACGGCTTGGCTGTCGGTGTCGTTGAGTCGTTCGGTCTGCACCCGCACGGTGTTGTTGCCGACGACGGTGACGTTGACGGCACGCTGGCTCTCAGTTGCACCGATGGCCTGGCGGGCGATGTCCTCGTACGTGGCGGGCAGCGACGTGGTCGCCACCCGGAACTCCGAACCGCCGCGGAACTCGAGCCCGAGGTTCAGGCCCTGGAACACCAGGCCGAGGACGGCGATGAGCATGACGACGGCTGAGGCGATGTAGAACCGGCGCCGTTGGGCGACGACGGGCACCGACTTCTCGCCGGTGTAGAGGTCGTTGCCGAGCGTGGCGAAGCGCGAACTCATGCCACACCTCCTTCGGTGCCTGCCGCGGCAGGAGTGGGGTGCGTGAAACGGCCGCGACCGGCATACCGGGGCTTGGCCGAACTCAGGGTGAGGCGACGTGGATCCAGGCCGGACCAGGCGTGGCCGTCACGGAAGAACGGGCGCCGGGCCAGCAGCGAGACGACCGGGTGGGTGAACCAGAAGACGACCAGGAGGTCGATGAGCGTGGTCAGGCCCAAGGTGAACGCGAAGCCGCGCACGCTCGAGCTGGCGAGCGCGTAGAGCACGGCGGCGGCGAGGAAGTTCACGCCGTCGGCGATGAGGATGGTGCGCTTGGCGCGGTTCCACCCGGTCTCGACGGCAGCGGCGAGGGAGCGCCCGTCACGCAGTTCGTCACGGATGCGCTCGAAGTACACGATGAACGAGTCCGCGGTGAACCCGATGGCGACGATGAGGCCGGTCACGCCGGCCATGTCGAGGCGGTAGTTGTGCGACCACCCGAGGATCGTGATGGCGAGGTAGGTCAGCAGGCCCGCGACGAGGATCGAGGCCACCGTGACCAGACCCAGGACGCGGTACTGGAGCAGGGAGTACACGAACACGAGGAACAGTCCGATGAAGCCGGCGATGAACCCGTACCGCAACTGCTCGCTGCCCAGCGTGGGGCTGATGTCGATGCTCGTCTGCTCGACGAAGGACAACGGCAGCGCACCGAACTTCAGCTGGTCGGACAGGGCTCGGGCCTCGGCCAGGGTGAAGCCACCGGTGATGCTGGCGCGGCCGTCGAGGATGGCCTCGTTGAACCGGGGGGCGACGATGACCCGGGAGTCCAGGGTCGCGGCGAGCTGGTTCTGCGGCTCGGGCAGGGCGACCATGGCGCGGCTGATGTCGGCGTACTGCTTGGCACCCTCGCTGGTGAGGGTCAGGGCGATCTCGACATCGTTGGTCACGACACCCTGCTGGTTGGTGCGGTACCCCGAGGTGGCGTCACTGATCTTGTCGCCGGCGACGGCGACCGGACCGAGGATGTACTTGACGCTGTCGTCGTCCTGACACGTGACGAGCGGCTTGGCCGGGTCGTCGACGAGGTTGTCCAGGGCCTCGAGGTCAGCACAGTTGAGCAGCTCGAACTGGGCGCTCACCTCGGGGGTGATCCACGCGAGGTCGGTCGGGCTGGTCGGGGTCGCGGTGGATGCCGTCGGGCTGGGCGTCGGCGACGGGCTGGCCGACGC
>JAGNQK010000062.1 GCA_017989115.1 Dermatophilaceae bacterium
GCCCGTGACCGACCCGCTCACCCTGGCCGCCCTGGACACCGAGCGACACGTGGCAAGGAGCGGCTGGGACCAGCCGGTGCGCCTGTTCGCGCTCGTCCCGACCGCCGACCTGCTCGCCCACGAGCCCCAGCTGGCCCAGGGGCTCGCCTCACACGACGCCGTGGCCGGAGCCCTCAGCGCGGTGGAGCAGGAGGACCTGCCGAGAAGTGACGGACTCGAGGACCTCCTCGCCCAGATCGCCTGGCCCGAGCAGGTGCTGGGATGCGCCCTGGCGGTGGAGCGCATCGTCGTGCCCCCCGAGGCAGAGCGTGACCTTCCGAGCGACGACGCAGCAGCCCTGCAGGCGATCGCCGAGCACCCCGACCGCGCCGACGTCCGCCTGCTCGTCGCCGTGACCCGTGACGGTGCTGCCCGGTGCCTGCTGCGTCAGCGGGCCCACGACACCGACGACCGCGTCGCCCTGGGCGAGGACATCGCCCCGGGGCTGGTCCACGCGCTGCGGGCCACCCTCACGCCGTAGCCGAGCGAGCCCCCGACACAGCGGAGGGGGTCAGCCGCAGGTCGGCAAACCTTCGACAGAACCCTTGGCGATGCCGTTCGCCGCGGCCAGCCCGTCGTCGAAGGTGGCGACCTTGAGCACCTCGAGCCCGTCGGGCACGTGACCGACGACCTCGTCGCAGTTGTCGGCGGGCGCGAGGAAGTAGCTGGCCCCGGCCCGCTTGGCACCGACGAGCTTCTGGCGGATGCCGCCGATGGGTCCGACGCTCCCGTCGTCCTGCATGGTGCCGGTCCCCGCGATGTTCTTGCCACCGGTGAGCTCGCCGGGGGTGAGCACGTCGTAGATCGCCAGGCTGAACATCAACCCGGCCGACGGGCCGCCGACCCGCCCGGTGTTCAGCGTGACGTCGATCGGCAGGTCGTAGTCCATGCGCAACCCGACCCCGATGACGGTGCGGCCGCCTGCCTCGGCGGTGCGCGCCGTCACGGTGCGCTCGCTGCCGCCGCGCTCGATGACGACGGGAAAGGTCTCGCCGGGCTCGTGGCGCTGGACGGCGGCGCGCACGGCATCCGACGACGTCGCGGGGTCGCCGTCGACGCTGACGAGCACGTCACCCGCCTCGAACACACCCGTGGACGGGCCGTCCTCGAGCACCTCACCGATGGTGACGGTCTGCTCGACGTCACGCCCGAGGGCACGCAGGGCCGTCGCGGTCGCCACGCTCTGCGAGTTCGCCATCTCGGCAGCGCCCTCCTGCTCGACCTGCTCCTGGCTGGCCTCGGGTGGGAACACCTGCTCGACGGGCAGCACCTCGTCGGACCCCGAGAGGCGGGCGCCGACGACGTCGAACACGGTGACCTTGACCTCTGGGCCGCCGGTCACGCTCACGGTGGTGAAGTCCAGGGAGCCGCTCGTGGGGTAGGTCTGCGCGCCGTCGACCGTGAGCAGGGGCTTGCCGTCGTTCTCGCCGAGGATGTTGGTCGCCGGGCCGGGTGACATGACGACGTAGGGCAGCCCGACGAAGGTGAGGGCGGCGGCCACGGCGATGACGAGGAACGAGCCGACGAGCAGGGCGGCAGAGATTCTCCCGGGGCGCATCCTCGGGTTCTCCGGTTGGATCACGGAAGGCCCACCCACTCGGTCGAGCCGTCCTGAAGGCTCTGGTGCTTCCAGATCGGGGTCTGCGCCTTGAGCGTGTCGATCAGGTCCCGGCAGGCATCGAAGGCCTGCCCGCGGTGCGGAGCGGATGCCGCGACGACGACCGCCAGGTCACCGATGGCCAGCGACCCCGTGCGGTGCACGGCGGCGACCCGCCGGGCCTGCGACCGGCCGAGCACCTCGGCGCAGACGCGGTTCAGCGTGTCGAGGGCGCTCGGGTGGGCCTCGTAGTCGAGCGACGTCACTGCCGCACCGTGGTCGTGGTCGCGCACGACGCCGACGAAGAGGGCGATGCCGCCACAGCTCGGATGCCGGACGGCATCGAGCACCTCGTCGACGGACAACGGCTGGTCGCGCAGGGCGACGAGGGCGACCGGGTCAGGGTCGGTCGTCAATGGTGCTCCTCGGCAGCGGTGACCGGCGGGAACCATCTGGGCCGGATCGTGGTTGGCTTGTCTCGAGACGACATCCTCTCACCCGAATGCCAGGAGCCCCGCGTGAACGACCCCGCCGACGACGCCTCCGCACTGCCCCCCGAGATCGAGAAGCTGCTGCGGGACCTCACCGGTGGTGCACCCCTGGACCCGCAGCTCGCCTCGATGATGCAGAGCATGGGCCTGGACAAGGTCGACCCGCAGATGCTCGCGATGGTCATGGGCCAGGTCCAGGCGATGTTCTCCGCCCCCGAGAGCGAGCACGCCGTCAACGCCACCCTGGCCACCGACATGGCCCTCAAGACGGTCTCGGCCCAGGGCGACACCCTCGCGACGAGCGCCGACCAGCGCGAGGCCGCCGAGGCCGTCCAGGTCGCCGGGCTCTGGCTCGACGCCGTCACCGACCTCACGACGCCCGGCCTGCACGGTGTCGCCTGGAGCGCGGCCGAGTGGGTCGAGGCGACGATGCCGGTCTGGACCGACCTCGTCGAGCCGATCGCCGCGGGAGTCACCGATGCCGTGACGACCGCCCTCGGGTCGCAGCTCGAGCAGCTGGGCAACCTCGAGAACCGCGGCGACGCCGGCATCCCGGGGCTGCCGGGCGGCATCCCCGCCGGCATGCTCGACCAGGCCGGGCCGATGCTGCGCCGCATGCACGGCTCGATGTTCTCCATGCAGCTCGGCCAGGGCACGGGCACCCTCGCGGGTGAGGTGCTGACCGGCTGCGAGGTCTCGCTCCCCCTCGTCCCGGCCCCCACCGTCGCCCTCATGCCGGCCGCGCTGCGCACGTTCGCGCAGGGCCTCGAGGTCGACGAACCGCAGGCCCGGCTCTACCTCGCGGTGCGCGAGGTGGCCCGGGTGCGGCTGTTCGGCGCCGTGCCGTGGCTGGCCCCCGCCCTGCTGGCCGCGGTGCGCGACTACGCGGCGGACATCACCATCGACACCAGCGCCATCGAGGAGGCCGTGCGCTCCATCGACCCCTCCGACCCCGAGGCCGTGCAGCAGGCCCTCCAGGGGCGGATGTTCGCCCCGCAGCCCTCCCCCGCGCAGCAGGCTGCCCTGACCCGCCTCGAGACCTGGCTGGCCCTGGTCGAGGGCTGGGTCGACGTCGTCACCGATCGCGCCACCCGCGAGCACCTGCCCCAGGCCGACGCGCTCGGTGAGGCCGTGCGCCGGCGCCGGGCAACGAGCGGCCCGGCCGAGAAGGCCTTCGAGGCGCTCGTCGGGCTCGAGCTGCGCCCCCGCCGGTTGCGTGACGCCGCCAACCTGTTCTCCGCCCTCGAGGACTCCGGCGACGCCGCCACGCGCGATGCCCCGTGGCGCCACCCCGACCTCGCCCCGTCTGCCGCGGACCTCGACGACCCCCTCGGCTACGTCGAGCGCACGTCCTCGCCGACGACCGACGACATGGACGCAGCGCTGGACGCCCTGCTGCGCGGCGAGGACCCCGCGTGAGCGAAGGCGGCTTCGCTCACCTTCGAGCGGATGCCGTCGACGTCCTGTCGCGGTGGACGGCACCGGATGCCGGGCAGGCTCGCCTGCGCGAGGAGTACCTCGCCCATCTCGCCGCCCACCCCGACGGCGTCGCCAAGACCGGCCCACCCGCGCACCTCACGGCGTCGTGCCTGGTCGTCGACGCGGCCCGCGCACAGGTGCTGCTGACGCACCACCGCAAGGCCAGGGCGTGGTTCCAGTTCGGCGGCCACCTCGAGGCCGGTGACGCATCGGTGTGGGAGGCGGCACGGCGCGAGGCACGCGAGGAGTCCGGGATCGGTGCGCTCGAGCCCTTGCCCGACCCCGTGCAGCTCGACCGGCACGAACTCGTCGGTGCCTTCGGCCACTGCCGCGAGCACCTCGACCTGCGCTACGTCGCGCTCGCGCCCGACGGGGCGGCGGGGGTCGTCAGCGAGGAGTCGCTCGACGTGCGCTGGTGGCCGATCGACGCCCTGCCCGCCGGCACGCGGGCCGAGCTCGCGCCACTGGTGTCACTCGCGTTGCGTGCCCTCGACGCCGGCTGACTGCTCGACGGCTGACTGCTCGACGGCTGACTGCTCGACGGCTGATTCGACGTCGGCTGGCCCGTCGACAGGGTCCTCGTCCGGCCCGGGGGCCAACCCCTCGGCGTGCGCGAAGCCGTCGAGGAACCCGCGGGCCCGGTCGAGCTTGGGGTAGGACGCGAGCAGGCGCCAGAACGCCGGGCCGTGACCCGGCACGAGCAGGTGCGCCAGCTCGTGGAGCAGCACGTAGTCCAGCACGTGGTTCGGCACGTCACGCAACCGGTCGGAGACCCGGATGGTGCCGTCGCCCGGTGTGCACGAGGCCCACCGGCGACCCATGGTCGAGACCCAGCGCACGCTCGTGGGCCGCGCGTGCCCCCCGAGGTACTTCTGCGACAGGTGCGCCGCCCGGGCCTGCAGCTCGTCGTCCCCGCGAGCGCGGCGGCGGTCACCGGCGGTGAGCCGGGTCAGCATCCGGGTCACCCACCGCTCCTCCTCGGCGGCGCTGAAGGATGCCGGGATGAGCACGACGGTGCGCTCGCCCTCTCGATACGCGCTGACCGTGCGGCGCCGGCGGCGACTCCGGCGGACCTCGACGTCCTCCCTGCTCACACCCGCAGACTAGGCCCGGAGCGCTCGGGGTGGGGCGGATGGTGCCGAAGTGGTGTGCGGTGCGGGAGTGGCTGCGTCCCCCTCGCGGGACCCGCGCGTCCGCCTGATCCGCAGCGGGCACGTGGCTAGGGTTTGAGCCACCCTGCCGCCTGCGCGGCACCCACACCTGATCGACGCGGCTGCCCAGCCGGGCGTCGACGACAAGGAGAGATCATGGCTGACGAGACCTACAAGGGCGAGTTCTACTGCGTGAAGTGCAAGGAGAAGCGCCAGGCCGAGGGCAAGGTCGTCGTCTCCGAGAACGGCCGCCGGATGGCCAAGGGTGTGTGCCCGGTCTGTGGCACCAACCTCAACCGCATCCTCGGCAAGGCCTGACCGAACCTCCACCCGCGGCCCCGGTCCTGGTGGGACCGGGGCCGCGTGCTGTCCGGGGACCCTGCGGTGCGTGGGCTGCGCGACGAACAGCCTGTGGACGACGGTTTTCAGCCCTGCGGGCAGGGCAGGATGGCACCGGCGGCCGGGGTGGCTCCGGTCGGGGTCGCACCGGTCGCATCGGACCGGTCAGGTCGGGCCAGTCAGGTCGGGCCAGTCAGGTCGGGGGTGGAGATGCAGGGACGGTCAGGGGCCGGGCACGTCATCGTCGACGGAACCGGCCTCTTCGCGGACGAGCTCGTGGCGCAGTTGCGCCGCTGCGAGGTTCCGGTCGTGGGGGGAGCGCACGCTGCGGACGGTGCCGAGCTCGCCCTCGCCGAGGGCGAGCCGGCCCCGACTGCGGTCGTCGTGGTCGCCCGTGACCGCCCCCCTCGCTGGGCGGGCACCCCGTGGCAGGCCCGCGGCATCCCTCACCTGCCAGTGGTGGTCGGTGCCGGCCGGGTCGTCGTCGGCCCGCTCGTCCTTCCCGGCAGCACGGCGTGCCTGCGCTGCTGCGGCGACGCCTGGGCCGAGGCCCGGGGCGGTGCGTCGCCACGCACCCGTGCGGCCGCTGGGGCACCCGGTGCCGACGGCATCCGGCCCGACCACCCGGCATCCGACACGCCGTCGGGCACGGTGGTCCTGGCCTGCGCCGTCGCCACCGTCATCGTCCTGTCGACCCTGCGAGGAGACGTGTCTCTGGGCGGAATCTCGACCGAGATCGGCCTCGCCGACGTGACCTTGACCCATCGTCTGTGGAACGTGCGTGCCGACTGTGGGTGTGCGCGGGTGAGAATGGCAGGGTGACCGACATCCCGCGGAGCTCCATCGCCCGCACCGCCAAGCTCGTCGGCCTGCCCCTGGGGCACGCCGGCCGGGTCGCCATGGGCGTGGGCAAGCGGGTGGGTGGGCGACCGGCCGAGGCCGTCGCCGCCGAGCTGCAGGCCCGCACGGCCGAACAGCTGTTCACCGTTCTCGGGCAGCTCAAGGGCGGCGCGATGAAGTTCGGTCAGGCCCTGTCGGTCATGGAGGCCGCGATGCCCGAGGAGCTGGCCGGGCCGTACCGGGCCACGCTCACCAAGCTCCAGGAGTCCGGGCCGCCGATGGGCGCCGACCGGGTGCACGAGATCCTCGCCCGCGAGCTCGGCCCCCGCTGGGCCAGCACCAAGCTCGTCGAGTTCGACGACGTCCCGGCTGCGGCGGCCTCGATCGGTCAGGTGCACAAGGGGGTCTGGCGCGATGGTCGCGAGGTCGCCGTCAAGCTCCAGTACCCGGGAGCGGCCGAGGCGCTGCTCTCCGACCTCAACCAGATCTCGCGGGTGGCCCGGATGGCCGGGTCGTGGGTGCCCGGCATCGACATCAAGCCGATCATGGCCGAGCTCAAGGCCCGCATGAGCGAAGAGCTCGACTACCACCTCGAAGCGCGCAACCAGCGGCACTTCGCCAACGCCTTCCGCGGCGACGAGGACGTCCTGATCCCCGAGGTGCTCGTGGACTCCAAGCACGTCATCGTCACCGAGTGGATCGACGGCACGCCCCTCGCGAGCGTCATCACGAACGGCACCACGCAGGAGCGCGACGAGGCCGCGACCCTCTACCTCGAGTTCCTCCTGCGCGCCCCGAACCGGGCTCGCATGCTGCACGCCGACCCCCACCCCGGCAACTTCCGGATCACCGACGACGGCCGGCTCGCCGTGTTCGACTTCGGCGCCGTCAACCGCCTTCCGCACGGGCTGCCCGCATCGCTCGGGCGCGTGCTCACCGAGGCGCTGGCCGGTGACGCCGTGGCCCTCGAAGCCGTGCTGCGCGAGGAAGGCTTCATCCGCAAGGGCATCGCCATCGACCCCGACGCGCTGCTCGAGTACCTCAAACCCCTGGTGGAACCCCTCCTGCACGACCAGTTCACCCCGACCCGCGAGTGGCTCCGCGGGGCCGCGGCCACCCTTCAGGACCCCCGCCGCCCCCAGTTCCTCATCGGCCTCAAGCTCAACCTGCCGCCGGAGTACCTGCTCATCCACCGGGTGTGGCTCGGCGGCATCGGTGTGCTCAGCCAGATCGGCGGCACCGTGCCACTGCGCGAACTCGTCTGCGCGCACCTGTCCGGCATCGACGAGTCACGTCTGCCCCCCTCCCCCAGCTGAGCAGACCCGCCTCACCACCAGGAGGAGTCGAGCTTCCCCTCGATGCTGCGCAGGAACCGGCGGCTGCACTGCTCGCAGGTCCAGGTGTCCCGCCCGTTCTCGACGCCCCTGGCCCAGGTGATCCGCGCCAGGGAGAGCGCCTCGGCGCCGTCGGGTGTGGCACCGCACGACGCGCAGACGATGTCGGATGCCGGTCGGCCGGCATCCGCCGTCGGTGCCATGTCGTCGTGCTCAGCCATCGGGCTCAGGCCCCGGCCTTGGCAGCGGCCTTCGCGGCCTTCTTGAAGTCGCGGACCTTCTGCAGCGACTCGGCATCGACGACGTCGGCCACCGAGCGGAAGGAGCCGGGCTCGGCGTAGGCGCCGCACACCTCCTGCCAGCCGTCGGGGCGCACCGCGAGCTGCTTGCCGAGCAGCGCGGTGAAGATCTTGGCCTTCTGCTCACCGAAGCCGGGTAGTGCCTTGAGCCGCGCGAACAGCTCATTGCCGGTCGTCGCGGTGCTCCAGATGGCCGAGGCGTCACCGTCGTACTCGTCGCGCACGACGACGGCGAGGGCCTGGATGCGCCCCGCCATCGAGCGGCCGTAGCGGTGCACGGCCGGCGGGGTGGCGCACAGGTCGGCGAAGGCCTCGGGGTCCGCGGCGGCGATCGCGGCCGGGTCGAGGGTGCCGAACCGCTCGAGCACCTTGGCGGGGCCGGCGAAGGCGCGGTCCATGGGGAACTGCTGGTCGAGCAGCATCCCGGTGAGCAGGGCGAACGGGTCCTGCGAGAGGACACGGTCGGCGCTCGGGTCCTGGGCGATCGTCAGCGAAGCCATGACGACAGCGTAGCCAGCACCTCGACGGCGACCGCGCGCCAGAAGTCGGGCCCGGCGAGGGGCGGTGCCGCTGCCGCCGCCGGGGTCGAGGTGGTACCGCCCGCGAATCCGTGCGGTATCACCTCGACCTGCTGCCGGGGTTGGTGGGTGGTCTGGGGGGTCATCGCACGTGGCTGTGGATGACCGCCCGCAGCTGCTCGCGCTCGGCCGCGGCCTGCACCTGACGCTGCGCCTCGTGGACGCGGCGCTGGTGCGCGGTGCGACGGATGCGCTGCATGCGTCGGAAGTACATCGGGATCTCCTGGTGGTCGAAGGTGACTGGTCGCCTCAGGCGGCGACGTCGGTCTTGCGGGGACGTCCGCGAGGACGCTTGCGGGCGACGATGGCGCCCTGGACGAAGAGCTCTCCGCCCCAGACACCCCACGGCTCGCGCCGGTCGAGGGCCCCGGAGAGGCACACGTCCCGAGCCGGGCAGGTGCCGCAGAGGGCCTTGGCGAACTCGACGCCGTCGGGGGTGTCGGCGAACCACAGCTCGGCGTCGTTCTCCCGGCAGGGGATGGCTTCGCCGAGGGCGTCGGACGCCTCGTGCAGGTCGAGCAGCTGGGTCAGCATCATCGGGGTGTCACCTCCTTGGTCGACGGGCCGGGTGCGGCTCGTCGTCGTCTCGGTGCGCCAGGTGTGGCGCGGGGTCGTGGAGCGATCGGTGTCGATCCGATCTGCGGTGGTGGTCATGGCGGTGGCCTCGGGGTGTGGTCTGGGTGCGGATGGCTGCGAGTGGTGTCAGCGGGAGTGAGTGGTGTCACTGGGAATGACGAAGGCCGCGGATCCCGTGTCGGGATCCGCGGCCTTGAGGTGACCTGTCGTCAGATGTCAGACAGGTGGGGCCTCAAGGCGGGGGTACCCGAACGGCTGGGCCAGGGCGTTGCCCAGGACGGCGAACACACCGGCGACGAGCTTGTCGTCACGGGTGGCGCTGCCGGGGTAGGACACAGTGCGCCCCTGGTCGGAGCCGAAGGTGCCTGCGTGAGCGGTGTTGGCGCTGCGCCAGGGACGCGCGCAGATCTCGCGGACAGCGCTCATCGCCAGGTCCTTGGTCATCGTCGTCTCCATCAGGGCCAACCCTCCTCACTGAACTCGCGGTGTGCGTACACCCGACCGGGCGCACGCCTGTCAGGTTAGGTGAGCCCTCGTGGCCGGGGCAACGCATTTATCGGCATGCCAGGCGCGGAGCAGCCGCCACCAGCTCGAAAAGTACTGCTGCACAGGGCTATTGGGCTTCAGAAAATTCTTCCAGGAGGCTCAGGACGGCGGCGCCGTACCGCTCGAGCTTGGCCGGGCCGACCCCCGTGATCCGTGACAGCGCGGCGACGTCGCGCGGCACCTTCTCGGCGATCGCGGTCAGCGTGGCGTCGGTGAACACGACGAAGGCCGGGACGTCGGCCTCGCGGGCGGTCTCCAGGCGCCACTCGCGCAGGGCCTCGAAGAGCCGCTCATCCATCGTGGGTGGGCAGGTCGAGCATCGGCCGATGGTCCGTTCGCGGGCCGTCCCGAGATCAGCCCCGCACGTGCGGCACGTCGAACGAACCGCCGGCTTGCCCTTGCCACCACCGGCCCCGCCACCCGTTCCGGGCGCCTTGCGTCGACGGGCCTGAGAGCGGGCGCCGTCGCCGAGCACGCTCGAGGTGCCGTCGAGGAACCGGGAGGGGCGTCGAGTCGCCTTGGCCCCGGGCGTGCGCGCCCCTGCGTAGGACAGCACGAGTCGCTCGCGGGCGCGGGTGACGCCGACGTAGAGCAGGCGCCGCTCCTCCTCGACGGCCTCCGGGGTGTCGGCCATGGTGATCGGGAGCAACCCGTCGGAGCAGCCGACGAGGAACACGGTGTCCCACTCGAGCCCCTTGGCGGCGTGGAAGGACGCCAGGGTCACGCCCTGCACCGTGGGTGCGTGGCTGGCCGCGGCCCGTTCCTCGAGCTCACGCACGAGGGCCGGCATCCGTGCCTGCGGGTCGGTCGCGAAGAGGTCGTCGGCCAGGCCGGCGAGCGCGGCCAACGATTCCCAGCGCTCGCGCGCCGCTCCCCCGCTCGTGGGGGCCTCCCGGGACCAGCCGGCCCCGAGCAGCACGTCACGGGCAAGGTCGGGCAGCGGCACCGACCCGTCGTCGGAGCGCGCCGCGCCCCGCATGAGCACCACCGCGTCGCGCACCTCCTTGCGGGAGAAGAAGCGCTCGCCGCCGCGCACGAGGTAGGGGATGCCGCGTTCGGCCAGCGCCGACTCGAAGGCCTCGCTCTGGCCGTTGGTGCGAAACAGCACGGCAACCTCGGAGGGTGGGTGCCCGGCATCCAGCAACGACGCGATACGCGTCGCCACGGCGGCCGCCTCGTCGGGGTCGTTGTCGGCCACGACGAGCTCGGGCACGGGCCCGTCGGCGCGCTGGGCACGCAGCTCGACCGAGCCGGATCGGCGCTGCCCGCCCGGGCCGCGCAGGACGAGGTTGGCGAGGGTGACGACCTGCGGGGTGGAGCGGTAGTTGCGCACGAGTTCGACGGTGCGGGCGTCGGGGTGGCGGGTGCGGAACGAGAGCAGGTGCTCGGGTGAGGCCCCGGTGAAGGAGTAGATCGTCTGCGCCGGGTCCCCGACGACGCAGATGTCGCGCCGCTCGCCCAGCCACAGGTCGAGCAGGGTCTGCTGGAGGCGGTTGACGTCCTGGTACTCGTCGACGACGAAGTGCCGGTACTGGTTGCGCACCGCCCGGGCCACCTCCTCGTGCTCGCGCAGGATGCCGACCATGAGGAGCAGGACGTCCTCGAAGTCGATGACGCCCCGGTCGGTCTTGACCTCCTCGTAGGCCGCGATGAGGCGGGCCATCGCCGTGGCATCCAGACCGGCCGGGGGTTCACGTCGTGCTGCGGCGGCTGCCGCCGCGTAGGACTCGGGAGTCAGCAACGACACCTTCGACCACTCGATCTCGGAGGACAGGTCGCGGACGGCGGGGCTGTCCAGGCGCAACCGCAGGCGGGAGCCCGCCTCGGCGACGGCACTGGCCTTGTGCGGCATCACCTCCGGCGACGCTCCGCCGATCGCCTGGGGCCAGAAATAGTGCAGCTGGCGCAGGGATGCCGCGTGGAAGGTGCGGGCCTGGACCCCGCCCACCCCGAGGTCGCGCAGGCGGGTGCGCATCTCACCGGCGGCCCGGGCCGTGAAGGTGACGGCCAGGACCCGCTGGGGTTGGTACACCCCGGACAGCACGCCGTACGCGATGCGGTGGGTGATGGCTCGGGTCTTGCCCGTGCCGGCGCCGGCGAGCACGCACATCGGGCCACTCGGGTGAGCCGCGACCTCGCGCTGCTCGGGGTCGAGTGCATCGAGGACCGCGTCGGCTCCGGGGTGCACTGGCAGGCTGCTCATCGCCCATGATCCTAGGTGGGGCCACCGACGGGGCCGGAAGGTCTGGACGGCAGGGATGGCACCGCAGGCCGGGAAGGATCGGCCGTGGTGCGACGTTCACCTCCACCGAGCCCACCCGTTCACCACCGAAGGACCACGATGAGCGACGCCGCCGTCACCCACCTGCCCGCGCCGGGCACCGTCACGATGTTCACGACGACCTGGTGCGGCTACTGCCGCCGCCTGAAGT
>JAGNQK010000276.1 GCA_017989115.1 Dermatophilaceae bacterium
TCGGTGGAGAACGAGCTCTGCGTCTTGGCCATGCAGACCGGCAGGCCGGAGTAGCCGTCGGCCTCGATCTGCGCGAGTCGCTTGGCGGCCTTGGAGTCGAACGTGACCCCGGCCGCGCCGTAGACCTTCGTGGCGATGGCCTCGGCCTTGTCGGCCAGCGAGAGCTCGTCGGCGTAGACGAACTGCATCTCACCCTCGCCCGCCTCGATGGCCTCGAGCACACCGTGGGCCAGCGCCTCGGCACCGGCGCCACCGTCGCTGAAGTGCGTCGCCTCGTAGGCGCGAGCACCCTCGGCGCGCACGAGGTCGATGAGCGCGGCGACCTCGGCGTCGGTGTCGGTGGGGAAGCGGTTGATCGCGACCACGGGCGGCAGGCCGTAGACGTCCTTGACGTTGCGCAGGTGCTTGCGCAGGTTCTCCATGCCACGCGTGAGGGCGTCGACGTCCTCGGTCTTCAGGTCGGCCAGGGCGACGCCACCGTGGTACTTCAGGGCGCGGATGGTCGCCACCACGACGACCGCGCTCGGGCGCAGCCCCGAGGTGCGGCACTTGATGTCGATGAACTTCTCGGCTCCGAGGTCGGCCCCGAAGCCGGCCTCGGTCACGACGTAGTCGGCGAGCTTGAGCGCCGTGCGGGTGGCCATGACCGAGTTGCAGCCGTGGGCGATGTTGGCGAACGGACCGCCGTGGATCATCGCCGGGGTGTGCTCGAGGGTCTGCACGAGGTTGGGGGCCAGCGCGTCGCGCAGGATGACGGTCATCGAGCCGTTGGCCTTGAGGTCGCGGGCCGTCACCGGCTTCTTGTCGCGGGTGTAGCCGATGACGATGTTGCCCAGTCGTTCCTTGAGGTCGGCCAGGGACGTCGCGAGGCAGAAGATCGCCATCACCTCGGAGGCGACGACGATGTCGAAGCCGTCCTCGCGCGGGAAGCCGTTCGCCACCCCACCGAGCGAGACGACGATGTCGCGCAGGGCGCGGTCGTTGAGGTCGACGACGCGCTTCCACGTGATGGTCCGCGGGTCGATGCCGAGCGCGTTGCCGTGGTGGATGTGGTTGTCGATGAGCGCGGACAGCAGGTTGTTCGCCGCGGCGATCGAGGCGAAGTCGCCGGTGAAGTTCAGGTTGATGTCGGTCATCGGCACGACCTGGGCGTACCCGCCGCCCGCGGCACCGCCCTTGATGCCGAACACCGGCCCCATCGAGGGCTCGCGCAGGGCCACCATCGACTTCTTGCCGATCCGGCTGAGGGCGTCGGCCAGGCCCACGCTCGTCGTCGTCTTGCCCTCACCGGCCGGGGTGGGGGAGATCGCGGTGACGAGGATCAGCGTTCCCTCGGGCTCGTCGGCCAGGCTGCGGATGTGCGCGAGGTCGACCTTGGCCTTCGTGTGGCCGTAGGGGATCAGCGCCTCGGCGGGCAGGCCGAGCCGTTCCTGAGCGAGCTTCGTGATCGGGGTGATCTCGGCCGCCTCGGCGATCTCGATGTCGGACGGGAAGGGGGCAGAGGTGGTGTCAGCGGTCACAGGCGCCAGTCAAGCACCACGGGGGCTTCCCTGTCATCACCTTGGCGCCACATGGCGCAACCCGGCGCACGATGCGCAACATCGCGGCGGTTCTGCCCAGCCACGAGCACCCGGGCCCGGCAGCCTGTGGACGGGCACACGCAGGCCACCGGCGCGACGGCATACCCTGCTCTGGTGCCTTCGCTGACCGACCTCCTCCATGCCGCCGTCGGGGGAGTGGGCGGCACCGAGCGGCCCGGACAGGTCGAGATGGCGCAGGCCGTCGCGGACGCCATCGACACCAAGAGCCACCTGCTCGTCCAGGCGGGCACCGGCACCGGGAAGTCGCTGGCCTACCTCGTTCCCGCCGTCCAGCACGCCGTCGACACCGGCATCCCCGCCGTCGTCGCGACGGCGACGCTGGCGCTGCAGGCGCAGATCGTCGACCGCGACATGCCACGGCTCGCGGATGCCGTGGCGCCCCTGCTGGGTCGTCGTCCCACCTACGCGCTGGTCAAGGGGCGCCGCAACTACCTGTGTGCGCACAAGGTGGAGGGCGGCTTCCCCGACGACGACGCCGACTCGCTCATGTCACTCGGGATGGTCGACCAGCAGGCCTCCAGGCTCGGGGCCGAGGTCGTGCGCCTGCGCGAGTGGGCCGAGGTCACCGAGTCCGGTGACCGCGACGAGCTCGTGCCGGGAGTGTCCGAGCGGGCCTGGCGGCAGGTGTCGGTCAGCGCGCAGGAGTGCCTGGGCAGCCGCTGCCCGATGGTCACCGAGTGCTTCGTCGAGCGCTCGCGTGCCGCCGCCGCTGACGTCGACGTCATCGTCACCAACCACTCGTTCATGGCGATCGACGCCTTCGAGGGCCGTCAGATGCTGCCCGAGCACGACGTCCTCATCATCGACGAGGGCCACGAGCTCGTCGACCGGGTGACGTCCACCATCACCGACGAGGTGACCCCCGGCATGATCCGGGCCGCCGCCAAGCGGGCCGGGCGCCAGGCCGACGCGTCGTCGACGATGGAGGAGGCCGCCGACCTGCTCGAATCGGTGCTGGAGCCGGCTCCCGAAGGCCGCCTGACCGGCATCCCCGACTCGCTCGCCATGGCTCTCGGACGGGTGCGGGACACCGCGCGCACCGTGCAGAGCGAGCTCAAGCCGCAGCAGGGGGAGGAGGTGGATGCCGGGCGTCAGGTCGCGCGCGCCGCCGTCGACGAGGTGTTCGAGAACGCCTGCCGCATCCTCGAGGAGCGTGAGCTCGACGTCGTCTGGCTGAGCCGCGACCCGCGCCGTGGTCCCGTCCTGCGGGTGGCCCCGATGAGCGTGGCGATGCTCGTGCGCGACAAGGTCTTCGAGGAGCGCACCGTCGTGCTCACGTCGGCGACGCTCGAGCTCGGCGGGTCCTTCGATGCCGTGGCCGGCACCATCGGGTTGCGCGGCGAGGGGGCGCCGAGGTGGCGCGGGCTCGACGTCGGCAGTCCGTTCGACTACCCCAAGCAGGGCATCGCCTACGTCGCCCAGCACCTGCCGCCGCCCGGGCGCGACGGTCTGGCGGGGGAGACCCTCGACGAGATCGAGGCGCTCGTGCGCGCCGCCGGAGGCCGCACGCTCGGGCTGTTCTCCTCGATGCGCGCCGCCAAGGAGGCCAC
>JAGNQK010000277.1 GCA_017989115.1 Dermatophilaceae bacterium
GTCTCGAACGTGCCGATGGCCTCCTCGCGGGGGATCTCCGCGCACAGGGCCCGCATCAGCGTGGTCTTCCCCGCCGACATGGGCCCGGCGACCGCGATGCTCCAGGCACCTTTCACGGCGGCGGCCAGCAGGTTGGCGCACGCTGGGCTCATGCAGTCCCGGTCCACCCAGGCGGCCAGGGTGTCGATCTTGAGGCGGTGGCGGCGGATGACGACCGTGGGTCGGCTGACCACCCAGGCGGTGGCCGCCAGCCGCGACCCGCCGTCGAGCTTCATGTGCAGCCGCGGTGTGGACTCGCTGAACGGTCGCGGGTTGGACTCGCTGCGGTTGGCCAGGAAGCGCAGGAAGTCGATCAGCTCCTCGTCGCTGTCGGCCACCGGTGGACCCGGGATACGGCTGCCGTCGGTGAGCTCGAGCAGGACCTGGCGACAGCCCAGGATGAAGATGTTCTCGACGCGGTCGTCGTCGACTAGAGGTTGGAGCCGACCAAGGCGGAAGACGGCGTCGAAGATGGCTTGGGCCATGAGGGCGCGCTGCTGCGGTGTCCATGCCTCACCGGAACCGGTCTTCACCGTGTCGGCGGTGTGATCACGCAGAAGGTCCTCGATTACCGTCCAGCCGAACTGCTCCTGAGCGGACCGATCCATCGGGATCCGCCCGGCCTCGACCCGGTCGGGGTCGGAGTCCGCGCGGTCGCGCCACCCCTCCCCCATAGCCGAGGCGAGGCGATTGGCGACCAGGGTGCGGAACGCGGCGACCAGCCCCCAGTCGATGCCCTGTTGCTCGGCCAGTCGATCGACAGACGGTGACGGGCGACCGACGGCGTGACGCCGCCGGACCTGCTCCAGCGGTACCGGCGCGGGCGGCTCGTCCCCCCGAAGCGAGAACGTGCCACGGACCCGACCCGGCCTCGGCGAAGGGGTCGTGAACAGCGGAGGTAGCGCCGCCGGATCGCCAGAGGCGCCGCTGGGCAGCAACGGTTCGCTCGTCATGACGACGACCCCCGACCTGCAGCCTGCAGCTGCTCGTCATTGATCCTGATCCGGCCCGTGATCGCGCTGCGGGCCCCTCGCAGGCTGCGCAGCAACGGGGAGTCCTCCCAGCCACTGCGGCCCGCCAGCCGCTGCAACAGACTCGCCCGAGCAGGCTCAGCGCCGTTGGAGAGGACCTCCGCAGAGTCTGGATCCCACGCGAGGGTGGTCACCACGGGCAGCTGCAAGACTGAAGCGACTTCGCGGGCCCGGAACGGCCGGCCCTCCCCCACCAGGACCACACCCAACGAAGCCGAGGCACCCGCCCGGGCGAAGCGTTCCCGGAGCGTCTCGGCCCACGACCTCGCACCCGAGAGGGAGACCATGTCGGTGCGCGTCACCAGTAGCGCGAGGTCGGCCCCCAGCAGCACAGGGTCAGGGCTGCCGAACAACCCCAGCCGGCCGGCGTCGACGATCACGTCCTGACCGGTGGCATCCAGCGACCTCAAGGCTGCGGTCAGCGGCTCCCACAGCGGCACGAGGCTGCGCGCCTGCTCATGAGACCGGGTCCCGGGAACCCATCGAGCCGCTGACCCGGGTAGCTCCATCGACACCCGGGGCAGTGTCTCGAGGATGCCGTCGACGTGCTGGGCCAGGGCCAGCTCGATCATCGCCTCCGGGGGCACCATCGACCCACGCAGATAGCCCGCAGCGACAGCAGAGCCCCCGGTCGGGTCTGCCTCGACGAGCAAGGCCGGGCGAGGCCAACCCAGGGCTAGTCCCAAGCCAGCGGTCGTCACCCCGGGAGACCCCGACGCCGACGCCAGCACGATCAAACTCATGGCCGCCTCACCGATCCCGTGAGTCCAGCACGACCGCGACCTTGCCGGACGCGGCCATCGCCGCCAACTGCGCGGCGTCACCGCTCGGGACGTCCACCGTGATGATCGTCTGCGCGCCCTGCCCGGTCGTGTCCGTCCCGGTGAACGTGGACACCACCACCGCCGCGACTGACGTGGGCGCCCCCAGCGTTGCCGCCGGCACCCCCGCCTGGCTCGGGGTCGCCACGATGCGCACCTGGTCCCCCGCCATCAGCTTCGTCCCGGGCATCATCGCCGGCATCACCCCGACGCCGACCAGCGAGTGACCCGTCCCCGGGATCTGCTTGTCCGTCGTGGAATCGGTCGTCAACAACGAGCCGGCCGCGACGTCCACGGCCGCGCGTTTGCCGACCAGGTCAGCCAAGGCGCTGGCCGGCACGCTTCGCAGCGCAGGGTCGCTGCCGACCTGCACCGTCACCAGCTGGTCGCGGGTGATGATCGAGCCCCGCTCGATCATCGTGCGTGCCGCGACGACCTGCTTCGCGTTCGTGGTCGCCTGGTGCAGCCACACGTTGCCCAACGCCCCCAGACAGACCAGAGCCGCCATCGCAGCAAACAACCCCCACCGGCGCCGAGCCTTCGGCGGAGACGGCAGCAGGCCACCCTCGGAACCGACCGGCGTACCGGCACCGTTCAACGGCACCGCAACGCGCTCGACCGTCATCGTCATCTCTGGCTTCCTTCCCGCCCTCATTGCTTCAGCACCTGCGCCTCACCGATGGTCACCGGCGCGGTTTGCGTCAGATCCATCGTGATGGTGCCGCTCTCCCCGATCCCCGACCACGTGATCACCCAGTGCGAGGTCGCCCGCACCGTGTAGGTCCCTTGGCGGGTGTAGGTGTGACCACAGGTCGGGGAGGCGGACTTGCCGTAGCTGTCCTCGTACGGTGTTCCTGGGCCGTTGCAAACGACTGGGGCGCTGTCGCCCATGTCCCACGTCACCTTGGTGACCTGGGCGGTCGCTGTAACCGTCCACCCAGCCGCTGAGGCACTGCGCGTGATCGGCCCCCAGGTGTTGGCGGCCGGCTGATCGACCCACATCCAGTTCGGCACGCCGACCAAGCCAATAGACCCCGGCCGAGACTCGGGCACCATTCCGATGGTGATCGCGCGCAGGTTCATCGTGGCGATCGCCTGCCTCGCCAACGTCTCCGGATTGGGCGGCTGGGGCGGGGCGGTCAACGCCCAGTACTGAATCGTGTAGCCGGCGAGGAAGAGGCCTGGACCGATCTGGTCCGGCACCACGCAGTCATAGAT
>JAGNQK010000063.1:0-7124 GCA_017989115.1 Dermatophilaceae bacterium
GCTGCCCACAGCACCAGGGGGAACGCGACGGCGGCCGTGACGAGGCGGCGGCGGTGCAGCAGGACGTCGGCCCAGCGGCTGCGCCTCGGTGCCAGGGGCCGCAGGGCTTCGATGTCCGGGACGGACCAGGCGTCACGGCCCTGCGTGACCGGCGGGGTCACGAGCGTGTCACCAGCCGAAGGCGTTGCGCACGGGCTGGGGAGGAGCGGGCTCCTCGTGGCACGAGCAACGGGCCTCGGCCGGGACGCTGGCCATGACCATGTCGGCGTGCATGCCGCACCCGGCCCAGGTCGTCTTGCCGCAGGAGTGACAGGTGGCGGGGCTGCACATGGATGACCTCACAAAGGGGGTAGAGGAGTGGTGTCGTAGATAGCGTAGGACATACCCCAGGGGGTATGCAAGGCGAGTGGATAAGGGGGCCCCGGGAGGTCGTCGCGGCGCGCAGGGAATCCCTTCGCTCTCGCTCGGGCCCGACGGCCCGCCTCAGCGACCCGAGCCGAGGTGACGCGACCGGATCGCCACCGCCCCGAGCAGGGCAACGACCACCGCGACGAGGCCGAAGCCGAGCCCCGGCCGCAGGGGGATGGCGATGCCGATGGCTCCGCCGAGTACCCAGAACCCCTGGAGGATGGTCTCGGACCAGGAGAACACCCGCGCCCGCACGTCGTCGGCGATGTCGCGCTGGATCAGGGCGTCGAGGCAGAGCTTCGCGAGCTGACCGAACAGCCCCGTCGCGAGGCCCAGCAGCACGAGCGCCCACACCGAGTACAGGATCGAGGTGGCGAGGGCGGCGCTCAGGGCGACGAGGGCGATCGCCGTCGCCATCCGCTCAGGAGGTGGTGTCCGCCTGCGGTTGCCGATGACCGACCCCAACGCGTTCCCCGCCCCAGCGGCGCCCGCGACGAGCGCGAGGACGACCGGCCCGGACCACCCCGGGATCGGGTGCTCGCGCATGAGGAAGGCGAGGAAGAGGGTGAGGAACCCCGACAGGACGCGGGCTCCGCAGGTCACCCAGAGCGTGAAGCGCACCAGCGGCGGCAGCGCACGCAGGCGTCGAGGTCCGCCCTCGAGGGTCGGCAGCGGGGCCTCGGAGACGGGGATGCCGTCGACGTCGACCTCGCCCGTGGTCGAGTCGACCCGCGCGGGAAGCCGGATGGCGAGCACCGTCGCCGAAACGTAGATGGCGAAGGCGAGGCGCAGCGACCAGTCGGGCCCGATGCGTGACAGGGCGCCCGCGAGGCCGCCGCCGAGCGCCATGCCCACCAGTCCGGCGATGTTGAGGCGGGCGTTGGCCGTGACGAGGGTGATGCCGTCGGGCAGCAGCCGGGGGACGGCGGCGGCGCGTGCCACGGCATACGAACGACTGGCCACGAGGCACCCGAGGGCCGCGGGGAAGAGCCACGCGCTGTCCTCGACCACGGCCGAGGCGAGCACCCACGCGAGGAAGGCCCGGGTGGCCAGGGTCGTGCCGAGCGCCCAGCGGCGGCCGTGCCGGAACCTGTCGAGCAACGGCCCGATGAGGGGGGCCAGGAGCACGAACGGAGCCATCGTCAGCACGAGGAAGAGGGCGACCCGACTGCGCGCTTCGTCGGTGGGCAGGGCGAACACGGTGCCGGCCAGCGAGACGGTGAGCGCGGCATCCGCGGCGACGTTGACCGCGTGCAGCTCGGTGAGGCGCGCGAGCCCGGTGTCCGCGGCTCCGTCGGCGCTCGCGAAGGAGCGGAACCGGCGGCCGGCCGCTCGCCCCCCGGTGCCGACGGCGCGGATGCCGGCGCGGCCCCCACGCCCGACCGTGCGCCCCGCGTCGGTCACGCGCTGTCGCATGCCGGACGTGCTGCGAGCGCCGGGGCCTGCGGGGTTCGGCGGAGTCGGGGAGTGGTCGTTCGTGGTCATGACCCTCCGATCCTCTCCCGCGGGGCCGCCGCCGAGCTGCCAGAAACGCGGACGTTCGGTCGCTGCCCGGCAATTGCCGGCCACGCGGCGAACTGCTGCGTGGCGATCGCAGTGCTGCGTCGCCATCGAAGTGCTGCGTCCGCGCGTGCTGGGCGGCTCCGGAATGGCCACCGGCGGCGAGGCGTTGAGCAGCCCGTGAACACCCCCATGTCGATGGCAGAGCGATACACGCAGGCCCGTGGCCTGTTCGAGCACGGCGAGTACCAGGCCGCCGCCGACTCCCTGCGTGCCCTCGTGGACGAGAGCGCCCTCGAGCCACCGCTGCACGGCACCACCGAGCTGCGGGTGCTGCTCGGCCGGGCCTACTTCCACTCCGCACAGCTCGGCCGCGCCGAGACGGTGCTGCGGACGGTGCTCATCGAGCACCCGGACGACGCCTACGCCAACCTCGTGCTCGGCCGCACCCTCCAGCGCCTCGGCCGGGCCGCTGATGCCCGACCGCACCTCGCGATGGCCGAGCTGCTCGGTGGCTACGCCGGCACGGGCCGGCTCCCGGCAGACACGTCAGACCCGACGGACTCATCGGCGTGAGCGACTACGGGCACGACCTCGAGTTCGGTCTCTTCCCCACCCCGGATGCCGCGCGCCCCCACCGCGTGCTGGAGCTGGCGACCCTGGCCGAGGTCAGCGGTCTCGACCTCGTGAGCGTGCAGGACCACCCGTACCAGGCGCGCCACCTCGACGCGTGGACCCTGCTCTCGGTCATCGCTGCCCGCACGTCGACGGTGCGGGTCGCCCTCAACGTCGCGAACCTGCCGCTGCGCAACCCCGTGGTGCTGGCCCGATCGGCCGCCTCGCTCGACCTGCTCACCGGGGGGCGGGTCGAGCTGGGCCTGGGCACCGGTGCCTTCTGGGACGCCATCGAGGCGGCGGGTGGCACCCGGCTGACCCCCGGCGAGGCCGTGACCGCCCTCGAGGAGGCGATCGCCATCACCCGGGCGCTGTGGGCGGGGGAGGGCAGCGTGCGGGTGAACGGTGAGCACCACCGAGCCCGTGGCCTGCACTCGGGCCCCGCGCCGGCGCACCCGATGGGTATCTGGGTGGGGGCCTACAAGCCGCGGATGCTGCGCCTCACCGGTCGCCTCGCCGACGGCTGGCTGCCCAGCCAGGGCTACGCCGCCCCCGAGACCCTCGCCCCGATGAACGCCCGCATCGACGAGGCGGCCCTGGCCGCGGGTCGTTCACCCGAGGCCGTGCGCCGGCTCTACAACGTCTCGGGCACCTTCGGCTCGGGGGCCGGCTTCCTCCGGGGCCAGCCGCGTACTTGGGCCGAGCAGCTCGCCGAGCTCACCCTCGAGCAGGGCATGGCGACGTACATCCTCGCGACGGACGACCCCGACGACGTGCGCCGCTTCGGTGACGAGGTGGCACCTGCCGTGCGCGAGCTCGTCGCGGCGGAACGTGCCCGGCGGGCCACGCAGCCCTCGGATGCCGTGGCGCGGGATGCCGTGGCGACCTCGCCCTCGCGGGTGGAGGCCTCGGCGTCGAGTGTCGAGCCGTCCGCGGGTGCGCCCCGGGTCAGCTCCGGGGCACCGGCCGGGGGGCGTGAGAACCGGCCCGTCGTCACGCCGACGCCCGACGACGGCAGGCGGCTCACCGGCATCCTGCCGTGGGACGAGGCGAGCCGGCCGACCTACCCGCGCCGCGCCGACGCGCAGGAGCAGGCTGGGTACGGCCCGGCCCAGCTCGCCGTGCCCCAGCACCTCATCGACGTGCACAACCACCTGAGGTCCGAGCTCACCCAGCTGCGCGACGTGGTCGACCAGGTCGTGCGCGGGCACCTCCAGGTGGGGGCTGCCCGGTCAGCGGTCAACGCCATGACGATGCGCCAGAACAACTGGACGCTCGGGGCGTACTGCGAGTCGTACTGCCGCATCGTCACCGGTCACCACTCGCTCGAGGACGCCGCGATCTTCCCGCACCTGCGAGCGCAGGACCCCGACGCCCGCCCGGTGATCGACCGGCTCGAGGAGGAGCACGAGGTCATCCACGACGTGCTCGACGACGTCGACCGGGCGCTCGTGGCGCTGGTCGCCGACGAACCGGGGGCCCTGGACCGCCTGCGGCACGTCGTCGACCTGCTGACCGACACCCTGCTCTCCCACCTGGCCTACGAGGAGCGCGAGCTGCTGCACCCGCTGGCCCGGCACGGCATGACCCGCTGACGTTCAGACGCGGGGAGAGGTGTGAGCGGCCTCCAGGGCCAGCAGGTGCTCCTTCGCCGCGGCGCCCCCGGCGTAGCCGCCGACCCCACCGGATGCCGGCAGCACCCGGTGGCAGGGCAGCACGATGCACAGCGGGTTGCCACCGAGCACCGTCCCCACCGCGCGCGCAGCGCCGGGGTGCTCCACGGCTGACGCCAGCTCGCCGTACGTCGTGCGCTCGCCGTAGCCGACCCGCGCCGCGAGCCCGGTGAGCACCTCGCGCTGGAACGGCGAGGCGAGCGCGAGGTCGGTCGGCACGTCGACCGAACGGGCACCTCCGGTGAGGTACGCCGCGAGAGCCCGGCGAACGGCATCCGTCGGGGAGGGGTGACGCAGCACCCGCGGGCTCACGGTTCCCGCGATGCGCGTCAACCACCGGTCCTCGGATGCCGTGTCCGGGGAGTACGCGCACGTCACCACCGCGCCGGTGGAGCGCACGGCGATGAGCAGTCGCCCGACGGCGGTGTCCTCGAGCACGTAGGAGACGTCGGTGGGCTCGAGCACGGGCGGACCGGCCAGCGGCGGGTCGAAGGTGGCGAAGGGGTTGGTCATGGCTGGTCCCGGAGGTCGAGGCGGAGGGTGGCGATGGCGTCGCTGACGAGGCGCCGGCTCATGCCCGGCGAGGTGCCGAGCGCCGCCGCCACCGCGCGGTGGTCGAGGTCGCCGACGAAGCGCAGCACGACGGCCTCCCGCTGGCGCTGCGGCAACGCCGCGACCCGGGCCCACAGGTCGCCGTCGGGCACCTCGGGCGGGAGATGGGCCGGGGCCTGGTCGAGCAGTGACAGGTCGTCGTGGGGGGTGGTGCGGCGGGCGGTGCGGTGGTGGTCCATCGCGCAGCGGTGCGTGATCGTGAGCAGCCACGACCGCAGGTTGCGCGCATGGGTGAGCCGCGGATAGGCGGCCAGCGCCTGCGTCCAGGCCTGCTGCGCGACGTCGTCACCGTGGCCGGGCGCGAGGCCGTGCGCGAGGCGGGCGACGTCGCGCCAGTGCTCGTCGACGAGGTGCTGGAAGGGGGGAAGGCTCACGATGGTGCAACGGTAGGCCGCCCGGATGTGTGAGCACGGCCCTTGCGTCCGGCAGATTGGTCGTCGGGGCGAGCAAGGTGCCGGACGTAGCGCACCCTCACCGGAGCGTCCGGCGGGTCGGATGCCGAGAGCGGCCACGTTCGCGCGCCGGATGTGGAACCGTGGCCCTGTGGAGGTCGTGTCAGAGGGGCTGAGCAAGCCCGAACCGCGGCGGGGCGGCCCGCTGGTCATCGCGCACCGAGGGGCGAGCGACGAGGAGCCCGAACACACTCTGGCGGCGTACCGCAGGGCGTTCGCCCACGGCGCCGACGGGGTCGAGTGCGACGTGCGGCTGACGGCTGACCACCACCTCGTCTGTGTGCACGACCGCCGGATCGAGCGCACCTCCAACGGGCGCGGAGTGGTGTCTGCTCTGGAACTGGCCCTTCTCGAGGAACTCGACTGGGCCTCGTGGAAGACCGCGCACCGCCCCGGCGACACCGAGCTGCCCGAGGCCGACCCCGAGCGCGGCCACCTGCTCACCCTGCGGCGCCTGCTCGACACCCTCGTCGACACCGGTCAGGAGGTCGTCACCCTCATCGAGACCAAGCACCCCACGCGCCACGGCAGCGACGTCGAGAAGGCGCTGGTGCACGTCCTGCGGGCCTTCGACCTCGCCGGGGGTGACGTGCCGGGCCGCCCGCACGTGCGGATGATGTCGTTCTCCCACACCGCCCTTCAGCGTGCCCACCGGCTGGCGCCGAAGCTGCCACTGGTCTACCTCGTCGACGCGACGCGTCCGCGGATGACGTGGGACGGCATCCTGCCCGCCGGCATCGGGGCCGTGGGCCTGGACGTGCGGATGCTGCGCAACCCGCGAGCCGTGCGCGCGTTCCAACGCCGTGGTCACCAGGTGTACGTGTGGACCGTCGACACCGACGACGACATCACGCGGTGCCTGGACCTCGGGGTCGACGTCATCATCACGAACCGGCCTGCACACGTTCTCGATCGGATCGCTGCCTCGGGTTAGGTTGGTTCGATGACCCCTCCTCCGCCGCACGCGTCGCACTCGTCCGCTGATGACGACGACTCCGCAGAGGTCGGCTCCCGGCGCACCGGCGAGAGCGGTCTCGTCGTCGTCGAGTCCTCCGGCCCCGGGGTGGACAGCATCATCTGCACCGTCCGGCCGCCGCACGACCCGTCGTCGGTCGGTCGCATCCGGCGCGAGATCGTCGCGGACCTCCAGGCCCGCGAGATGCCCGACGAGCTCGTCGACGAGGCCGAGCTCGTGGCGTCCGAACTGGTGACGAACGCGCTGCGGCACGCCCGGCCCCTGTCCGACGGCACCATCCGGGTGCGCTGGAAGATCCGCGGCGAGGTCGTCGAGGTCGAGGTGACCGACGCCGGCGGTGACACCGTGCCGCACCCGGCGCCGCGCACCGTGTGGCTCTCGTCGGGGCGGGGGCTGCGCATCGTGCGGTCGATCGCGCACGAGTGGGGCGTCACCGAGGACCGCACCGGCACCGTCGTGTGGGCCACCCTCGGCGGCCCCAGCCGCCGCCGCGCCAACTGAACGCTCCCGGCATCCGATAGCGCCCCGGTCCCGCCGCGGCCTCGTCACAACGTTCTCGCCCGGTGCCAGGACCTTCACCTTCGCACCGGAAATGAAGTGGTGTCATGGTGAAGCTTGTGGCATCGGGCGAGAAAGTTCCGGCTGCGGAGGTGGCCTCCGGAGGGCCTGCGCGCCGCGGGCCGTTAGGGTGACGCGCATGGGCAAGGCATCTCGACGTCAGCGTGGAACCGAGCGTGGCACCGCGCGCTCCCGTCCCGGGCCGGTGCCCTTCGAGCGCCGCCCCTTCGAGGGCTTGGCCGGTGAGACCGACTGGGTCGCGATGCGCGAGATCCTCCCGGCGGCCACGGCCACGGTGAGCCTGCGTCCCGAGCACGTGCCGGACGGGGC
>JAGNQK010000063.1:7224-11425 GCA_017989115.1 Dermatophilaceae bacterium
CGGTGCCCTTCGAGCGCCGCCCCTTCGAGGGCTTGGCCGGTGAGACCGACTGGGTCGCGATGCGCGAGATCCTCCCGGCGGCCACGGCCACGGTGAGCCTGCGTCCCGAGCACGTGCCGGACGGGGCGCCCACCGAGGTGACCGTCGCGACCGTGCTGCCGATGGCCTGGCCCGGCCTGCACCGCGCCGACGGCACCGTGTTCGTCGGCACGCAGTCGGGCAACGCCAGCGGCGACGCCTCGCGCGACCTCGCCGGGCAGGTGCTGGCCGCGCTGGCCGCCGAACCGGGCAACCCCGTCGTGACGACGGCACCGGCCACCGCCGACAGCCCGCGCCTTCAGGACCTGCTCACCGACGACACCACGTTCGAGGTCACCGTCCACGAGGGCTTCGACTTCTGGGTCGAGGGCCAGGAGCTCGAAGGGGATGCCGCGGCGTCCCTCGAGCGGGCCAACGAGACCGTGGTGCCCACGACGAAGATGGCGGCCCTGCCGTCGGCCTACTGGGTGCGCATCGGCGACCGGGCCCACATCCGCCTCGTGCTCCCCGACGACGAGGACGCCGCCACCGACGCCCTCGCCCGCCTGCACGCCAGCGGCGACGACGCCCTCGGCGGCGACACCCGCCTGCTCGGGGCCTTCCGCGCCTGCGGCCTGCTCGTCCCCGTGTGGGACCTCGACCCCGAGCTCGGTGCCGACGACTACGAGGACGAGCTCACCGCGTGGTCCACCCGCTACGCCGCGGCCCTGGCCTCGACCGAGTCGCTCAGCGCCGACGAGCGCCGCGCCCGTTCCGGCCTGCTCAGCCGTCAGGTGACCCTGCGCTGATGAGTGCGCTCGCCGCGCAGGTCTCCGCCGTCATCCCCTGCAAGGACGAGGCCGACCGCATCGCGGCCACGGTGCGCGCCGTGGCGGCGCTGCCGCAGGTGGGGCGGGTCGTGGTCGTCGACGACGGCAGCACCGACGACACGTCCCGCGTCGCTCGTGAGGCCGGTGCCGACGTCGTGCGCCACGAGCGCAACCGGGGCAAGGCCGCCGCGCTCGAGACGGGCGCCCGGCGGGTGCGCGAGCTCGAGCGCGCGGATGCCGCGGCCCCCTGGCGCAGTGCCCTCCTCTTCGTCGACGGCGACCTCCAGGAGACAGCCGCCAACCTGGGGGTGCTCACGACGGCCGTCCTCGACGGCACCGCCGACATGACCATCGCGACGCTGCCGGCCCAGATCACCGCGGGGGGCGGCCGGGGGCTCGTGGTCAACCTCGCGCGACGCGGCATCCGGCACCTCACCGGGTTCACCGCGGTCCAACCGCTGTCGGGCATGCGCTGCGTCGGGCCCCGCGCCTTCGACGCCGCGACCCCGCTCGCCCGCGGCTGGGGTGTCGAGACCGCTCTCACGGTCGACGTCCTGCGCGCCGGCCTCAGCGTGCTCGAGGTGCCCTGCGAGCTCCAGCACCGGGTCAGCGGCTCGGACTGGCGCGGGCAGCTGCACCGGGCCGGCCAGTACCGCGACGTCTGGCTGGCCCTGGTCGCCCGCGGCTGGCGGCCGTGGCACCGGGACTGACCCGCGCCCACCGGCTCTGCGTCGGTCTGGCCGTCGCGCTGCTGCTGCTCGTCGGCGCCTCCCGCCCCAACGCGGCCACGCCCGACCTCTCCCCGAGCGGGTGGGGCCCGGGCACCCTGGTGCCGATCACGCTGGGACCGGGCGCGGTCACTGGGGTGCTGTGGACGGCATACCTCGTCGGTGGTCTCGCGGTGCTGCTCGGCCTGCGCGCCGGGGTGGGGGCGCTGCGCACGTGGGCCCTGCCCCTGGGGTTGGGCGCCCTGGCGCTGCTCACGGCACCGTTCGGTTCGGGTGACCACCTCAACTACCTGGCGTACGGGCGGATCCTCGTCGGCGGTGGCAACCCCTGGGTGGAGTCACCGATCGACTGGGCCGGTGGCGCCGACCCGGTGACCAGCCGCGTCGAGGACCCGTGGACCACCGAGCCGAGCGTCTACGGCCCGTTCGGGGCGCTGCTGCACGGGCTCGCGGCGCTGCTCGGGGGCGACTCGCTGCGCCAGGGGGTCTGGGTGTGGCAGGTGCTCGTCGTCGTGGCGTGGCTCGGGGTGCGCTGGGTGCTGCGCCGCGTGCTCGACCCCTCGGCGCACGGACGGGTCGACGTGCTGTGGACGCTGAACCCGCTGGTGTTCGGGGTCGGCGTGCTCGGGGCGCACATCGACCTCATCGCCGCTGCCCTCGCGGTCGTCGCCGTGGGGGTGGTGGTGGCGCGGCCGGGGGTGGTCGGCGCCGTTCTCGGCGGGGGTGTCGTGGCCTTGGCCGGCTCGACGAAGTTCACGTATGCCGTCGTGGGGGCCGGGATCGTCGCGGCCTGGTGGCTGGTCGGGCTGCGTGGGGGCGGGTTGGTGCGCCGGGTGGTGGCCCTCGGGGGTGGGTTCGTCCTCGTGGCCGGAGTGCTGCACGCCTGGGCCGGGCCGCACGTCTACGACCAGCTGATGCGCTCGCGCCAGGCCGTGTCGCTGGCGACCCCGTGGCGGCCACTGCTGGAGTGGGGCCGGGACGTGTGGGGCAACGAGCAGACCCGGGTGGCGATCAGCCTCGGGGCGGCCGTGCTGGCGGTGCTGTTGGCGTGGTGCCTGCTGCGCCTGAGCCGCCCGGCTGCGCGTCCCTGGAGAGACCTGTTGGCCGATGGAGGGACGGATGCCGTGGCCCCACCCTCGGATGCCGTGGCACCGGTCGCGCTCTGGGTCACGGCCTGCCTGTCGTTGGCCTTCTCGCTGGCCGCGCCCTACTCGCTGCCCTGGTACGACCTGCTCGTGTGGGCCGCGCTGCCGGCACTGCTTCCCGGCCTCGTCGACCTCGTGGCCCTGGTTCGGCTGACCGCCCTGTCGATCGCCTACGTGCCGGGCCGGGTGCTGGGCATGACCCCGCAGGTCGAGGAGCTCACGCTCGGGGTCCGTCGAGAGGTGGTGCCGTGGGTGGGTGTGGCGCTCTGGGTGCTCGTCATCGTCGCTGGCGTGCGGAGCGGGTCTGCGCTGCGGCGCGGGCCTCGTCGAGCAGGTACGTGACCGATGCCGAGAGGATGAGCGGCACCGCCAGGGTGGCGCCGACCGCGGGGATCGCCACCCCCGAGTCGTTGATGAGGAAGCCGATCGTCAGGGTGATGAGCAGGGCGATCAACCCGGCCCGCAGGGTCGGGGCCTGGTCGTAGGAGCGCTGCATGGCCCGCGACCCCCAGGACGTCGGCCGGGCCAGCACGTAGATGACGAAGACCAGCGCGGCAGGCACGAGCAGGGTCAGCGGGGCGTTGCCGAGCAGGATGCCGAGGTTCTGCTCGCCCTTGCGGATGACGACGTCCAGGGCGTTGCCGTCGACGATCGACTGGATGAACCGCCCCAGGTGACTGCGTGACGCGGCCGGGCGCAGCCAGTCGGCGACGCCGATGAGGAAGAACAGCGCGACCACCGAGCCACCGATGAGCAGCACGCGCTTCCACGTCATCGCGATGCCGAGCACGGCGAACACGAGGTAGATGATGCCGGGGATGAGGGCAGGCGGCCCGCCGCCGTCGGCCCCCCAGAACGGCATGGCGTTGATGACGGTCGCGCCCCCGCCGATGGCGGCCACGGCGATGGCAGCGGCCCTGCGCCGGTTCTGGAGCACCAGCCACGACGACACCGCCGTGCACAACAGGATGGTGGCCGTCGCGAAGAGGGCGAAGGTCGTGTTGCCCATGCCGTAGAACCGGCCACCGACCACGGGCTGGAGGCCCATGAGGGATGACAGCTGGAGCCTCGCCCCCGTCATGATGTCGACCGCGAGCACGAGCATGGTCACCGCCGACACGAACGCCATCGGGCCCAGGGCGAAACCGCGCCACGGCCCTCGCAGTGCCGCCGTGGCGATGAGCGCGACGAACACCCCGACCACGGCCACGACGGCCACCATCTCGATCGGGAAGCGCCACCACGGCACGAGGTTGGCGAGGAAGGTCGAGACGGGCACGCTCGCGGCCGCGACCGCGAGCACCCGCACCCGCGAGAGCACCTTCACCCGGCTCGCCTCGGTGCCGAGCCGTCCCTTCCACACGAGCAGGACGATGAGGTAGATGACGAGCTGGCCGTACGCGAAGACGGTGAAGAACGGCTCGACGAGGCTGTGCACGTCGTGGCTCGCCTCGTCGTAGTCCCGCAGGGTCGTCAGCCG
>JAGNQK010000278.1 GCA_017989115.1 Dermatophilaceae bacterium
CGCGCGCGGCATCCAGTTGCGGGCGCCGTTGGAACCGGCGCCCGCAACGGCGTCCGTCGTCGCCACGCTCACGGCGTCGGATGCCGGCCGCCCCGGTCCCGATCGCTGGCTGGCTCCCGAGATCGAGTCCGCTGTGGGTCTGGTCGTCGACGGGAGCATCCGCCGCGCGGCCGAGGCTGTCGCCGGCCCCCTGGCGTAGGGAGGCCAAAGGCGCGACCCGCCGCGCGCTTGACCCCCCAGGCGTGATCGGCTCGTGCGCTGGGGGAGGCCCGCTCAGGTCATGCCGAGTCCGGCGCGGCCGGTCTCGTTGAGGTCTGCCGCCATGAACCGGTTGGGCCACTCGCGCTCGTAGTGCTCCTCGGGGAAGTCGCTCGGGCTGGACCCGGTGAGGAACGCCTCGCGCACCTGCTCGCTGTAGACCTCGTTGCGAGGGCACCAGGGCGCGGCCGGGACGTACATGACGTTGCCCCACCCCTGCTGGTCCGCAACGGGCGCGACGCTGTGGATCATGTCGGCGTGCCACCAGACGGAGTCGCCGGCGCGCACGTCGGGGATGCCGGCCATAGCGCGAAGCAGGAGGGAGTGCCACTTCTCGTTCGCGGGGAACACCTGCCCGGTCGTGACCCCGCACATGTCGTCGTCGGCGACGTCATCGAGCAGCGGGCGCAGCATGAGGTAGCCCATCGCCTCGGGGATCGGCACGGTGTGCAGCACCCCCTGGTCGTGGTCCATGTCGGACAGGGCGGTCCAGCCCTGGAAGGTCCGAAAGGCTGAGCACATGGTGGAGCCGGGGTACTGCGGCCCAGCGGTGCGGTGGGCGGCATCCCAGGGGTCGTACTGCTCGACCGTGCCGTCGAACAGGTGACGGAAGGCCTTCTGGTAGGCCGTGGTCATCCACAGGTCGAGGGTGCCGGGGTCGAGGTGGGAGCCCAGGCCGGCCGAGTCGACCCCTGGCGGGCGGCGGCGGATGCGGTCAGGGTAGAGGGAGTCGCGGGCGGGGTCGAACCACTGGACTCCGTCGGACTCGCTGACCCACTGGGCGTTGAGGAACGCCTGCACGCGGGCCATCCGCTCGCTCTGGCGGGCCTGCATCTGCGCGGGTGACCAGTAGACGGGGTAGATCTCGGGCTTGGAGCCGACCGTGCCGAAGAAGTCGTCACCGGGGCCGCGGTAGTCCTCGAAGAACCGGTTGGTCTCGACGTAGTCGACGATCCCGGCATCCCAGTCCAGGGCCTGCTCGCGGGGGAAGTGGCCGCGCACGACGAGGCAGCCACGGCGGTGCAGCGCCTCGAGCTGCTCAGCGGTCACCGCGCCCGACTCGATGTCGGCGTAGTCGATGACCGGCCACACGTTCTCGCCTGCTGCCAGGGCGGCCTCGACGGCTTCGACCTGCGCGGTGACGCGCGCCTCGACGACGGCGAAGACCTCCTCGACCGTGCGGCCGGAGGCCTCGATGCGCGCGCGCAGCGCGGCCTTGACCTCACGGATGGCCGCACCCAGGTTCTCGGGCGTGCTCTCCCAGTGGGGCAGGGGAGGCAGCGGGGTCGCGGGCGAGGCCGCTGGGGTCGCCCCGGCGAGGCCGGGGTCGGTGCTCTGGGTCTGGACGGACATCCGCGTCAACTCCTATTGATAGGACTCCTTACAAAAGAGACTAACGACGGTCCTGCATTTTGGCAAGACTCCTTACTAGACTGTGGACGTGACCACGGTGATGCCGTCCCTCGACCTGCTCCGCTCGCTGTCGGACGAACACGTGCTCGGTGCCCTCATCGACCACCAGCGCCTCACGAGAACGGAACTCGCCGACGTCACCGGCATCTCCAAGCCCACGGTCTCGGAGAGCGTGCGGCGCCTCGTCGCGGCGGGGCTCGTGATCGACACCGGTGAGCGCACCACCGGTCGGGGCCGCTCGGGCTCCTACTTCGCACTCTCCCCGGCGCTTCCCGGCGCCCTCGTCGTCGACATCGCCCCGGATGCCGTGACGGTCGAAAGCGTGGATGTTCGGGGTCGCGTCCACGCACGAACCCAGCGGTTGCTGACCGCGCCGACGCGGCCGGCGAGGGTCCGACGCGCCCTGAAGGCGGCGGCATCCGAGGCCGTGGCAGACACCGTTGCCCGTGATGAACGCACACCGTCCCTGGCCGTCGTCAGTGCCGCGGACCCTGTCGACCGAGCGACCGGGCGCCTGGTCCACCTGCCCGACTCGCCGTTCCTGATCGGGGAGTTCGACCCGGTCGGCGAGCTGAGGGGGTTCGTGTCGGGCGAGGTCGTCGTCGACAACGACGTGAACTGGGCGGCCCGCGCGGAGGTGGGGGGCGGCGACTTCGCGTACCTGCACCTCGGAGCGGGTCTGGGCTGCGCGGTCGTCGCCGACGGCGTGGTGCTGCGCGGGCACGGGGGCCTGGCCGGCGAGGTCGCGCACGTGATCACCCGTGACCGCAGGGGCCGGGCAGTGACGTTCACGGAGTTCTTCGCCGCCGCGGGGCTGCGCCGGGCCGACAGCGCCGCGGTCGACGTCGAGGCCCTGCTGCGGCGAGCCAACGCGGGCGGCCGGGCAGGAGCCGCATTTCGCGCCGCCCTCGGAGAGGCCGTCGCCGGCGCGCTGACAGCGGTCATCGCCCTTGCAGACCCCGGTGAGGTGGTCGTCGGCGGCGAGTGGGGCAGCGACCCGGTGGTGCTCGAGGCCGCCAGATTCGCCCTCGCGGCGGCGCCGAGAACCGTGACGCTGCGGGCGCCCTCCTGCACCCTCGAGCCTGCCCTCGTCGGGGCCCGGGCTCACGCGGTCGCCATGCTGCGACGCGACCTGGTCGCCACCCTGAGGTAGGCGCAACTCCTTCGTCTCAGATCCCAGACGACACCGGCGCTCACCCCCTTCTGGCGCGGGGTCGCCGGCGGGACAGTGGTGAGCAGAAGCCAACGACCACCACTCGAAGGAGACCCCCATGGACGGCGCCCGCCCCGTGCGCAGCCCCCGCGGCACCACCCTCACGGCCCGCCAGTGGTCGACCGAGGCCCCCCTGCGGATGCTCATGAACAACCTCGACCCCGAGAACGCCGAGCGCCCCGACGACCTCGTCGTCTACGGCGGCA
>JAGNQK010000279.1 GCA_017989115.1 Dermatophilaceae bacterium
CTGGGCAGCACCTGGTAGCCCAGCTCGGCGGTGTCGTCCTCGAGGGTGCCCTCGGTGACGAACACGAGCACCTCACCCAGTGCGGCATCCGACTCGGCGTCGGCGATGCACCAGCTCTGGGCCACGCCGAGCGACATCCGCTCGCGTCGCACGAGCAGCCACTCGGAAAAGGTGTCGGCGTCGAGCACGCCCCGCGCAGGCATGTAGTGCGCCGGCTGGTCGCGGCCCTCGAGGTGGGTGACGTCGTCATCGCTCCACGGGCGCAACAGGATGCCGTTGCCCCCGTCGGCGGTGAGCAGCGGTGGGTCGGCCCACGGGGTCCGGGGGTCCATGACGTCGTCGGCGCCCAGGCTGCCCCGCCACATGTCGATCGCGGTGCCGCCCGCAGGGTCGACCGAGGCCTGGGGGGTGGTGCCGTGGTGGGTGAAACCGCACGCCCACGCCACCCGCCACGACGCGAAGTTGCCGCGCTCGGCCTCCCAGTGCATCCGGACCCCGCCCTGCTCGAACCACCACCGGCAGACCAGGCGCAGGGCACCGGCCATCAGGCCCTGGCCCCGCCCGTCGGGGTGCAGCCCGTAGCCGATGCTGGCCGCGCCCCCCGCGATGGGGCGCACGTCGATGGTGCCGAGAAAGCGCGCCTGCGGGTCCGCGGCATCCGAGATCGCCCAGAGCCGGTTGCCGTCCTCGGCCATCCAGCCGGACTCGATGATCGCGAGGAACTCGCGGGCCTGCTCCAACGCATAGGGGCGCGGAACGGTGGTCCACCGGACGCTCTCGGGGTCGATGGACTGCTCGACGATGGCCTCGGCATCGTCGGGGCGGTGGGCGCGAAGGCGCACCACACCATCGGTGAGCTCGGGCACGCACCCGGGGAACGGCATCCTCGTCATGCCCCCCACCCAACCATCCGACTCCTCCCCGGGGAACCGCATTTTGTGCTGCGTCGTTGGCCTGACCGGTGAGTCGGACACGGGTCCGGCGGCCGTCCGCCTGCTCGACTACCCTAGGCAGGTCCACCCCGTGGTGGTCACTGCCGCACGTCCGCTGCCTGAGGAGTCCCCTGCCGTGAAGATCGTCGAGAAGCTGTTGCGCGCCGGTGAAGGCCGCATCCTCAAGAAGCTCGACAACCTCGCGGCCCAGGTCAACGCGATCGAGGAGGACTTCGAGAAGCTGACCGACGCCGAGCTGCGGGCCGAGACGGACGTCTTCAAGAAGCGCCTCGCTGACGGTGAGACCCTCGACGACATCCTGCCCGAGGCGTTCGCCGCGGTGCGCGAGGCCAGCAAGCGCACGCTCGGCAAGCGGCACTTCGACGTGCAGATCATGGGTGGCGCGGCGCTGCACATGGGCAACGTCGCCGAGATGCGCACCGGTGAGGGCAAGACGCTCGTCGCGACCCTGCCGTCCTACCTCAACGCCCTGACCGGCAAGGGCGTGCACGTCATCACCGTCAACGACTACCTCGCGGAGTACCAGTCCGAGCTCATGGGGCGCGTGCACCGCTTCCTCGGCCTCGAGACCGGCTGCATCCTCGCGTCGATGACGCCCGAGCAGCGGCGCGCCGAGTACGCCAAGGACATCACCTACGGCACGAACAACGAGTTCGGGTTCGACTACCTGCGCGACAACATGGCCTGGTCGGTCGACGAGCTCGTGCAGCGCGAGCACAACTTCGCCATCGTCGACGAGGTCGACTCGATCCTCATCGACGAGGCGCGCACGCCCCTCATCATCTCCGGCCCGGCCGACGCCCCGGCCAAGTGGTACGTCGAGTTCGCGAAGATCGCCGCCCGCCTGGAGCGCGGCGAGCTCGAGTCCGGCCGCGGCGACTACGAGGTCGACGAGAAGAAGCGCACCGTCGGCGTGCTCGAGAGCGGCATCGAGAAGGTCGAGGACCACCTCGGCATCGAGAACCTCTACGAGTCGGCCAACACCCCGCTCATCGGCTACCTCAACAACGCCATCAAGGCCAAGGAGCTGTTCCAGCGCGACAAGGACTACGTCGTGCTCAACGGTGAGGTGCTCATCGTCGACGAGCACACCGGGCGCATGCTCGCCGGCCGCCGCTACAACGAGGGCATGCACCAGGCCATCGAGGCCAAGGAGGGGGTGGAGATCAAGAACGAGAACCAGACCCTCGCGACGATCACCCTCCAGAACTACTTCCGCATGTACGACAAGCTCTCGGGCATGACCGGCACGGCCATGACCGAGGCCGCCGAGCTCAACTCGATCTACAAGCTCGGTGTCGTGCCGATCCCGACCAACCGGTCGATGATCCGCCGCGACGAGGCCGACCTCGTCTACCGCACCGAGGAGGCCAAGTACCGCGCCGTCGTCGACGACATCGTCGAGCGCCACGAACACGGCCAGCCCGTGCTCGTCGGCACCGTCTCGGTCGAGAAGTCCGAGTACCTCTCCGAGCAGCTGCGGCGCCGGGGCATCAAGCACGAGGTGCTCAACGCCAAGCACCACGAGCGCGAGGCGAGCATCGTCGCGGATGCCGGCCGCAAGGCCGCCGTGACCGTCGCCACGAACATGGCCGGTCGCGGAACCGACATCATGCTCGGTGGCAACCCGGAGTTCCGCGCCGTGGAGGCCCTCAGGGCCCGCGGCCTGGACCCGCACGAGACTCCCGAGGAGTACGAGGCGGCGTGGGACGACGCCCTCGCCGCGGCCGAGGAGCAGGTCGCGGCCGAGCACGCCGAGGTCACCGAGCTCGGCGGGTTGTACGTGCTCGGCACCGAGCGCCACGAGTCGCGCCGCATCGACAACCAGCTGCGCGGCCGCTCCGGTCGTCAGGGTGACCCGGGTGAGTCGAGGTTCTACCTCTCCCTCGAGGACCACCTCATGCGGCTGTTCAATGCCGGTCTCGTCGACCGCGTGATGACCACCGCCAAGCTCGACGACGACCAGCCGATCGAGTCGAAGATGGTGTCGCGCTCGATCCAGTCGGCGCAGGCCCAGGTCGAGGCGCAGAACTACGAGATCCGCAAGAACGTCCTCAAGTACGACGACGTCCTGAACCGCCAGCGCACCGTCATCTACGACGAGCGCCGCCGCGTCCTCGAGGGTGAGGA
>JAGNQK010000280.1 GCA_017989115.1 Dermatophilaceae bacterium
GTACCGGACACCGCGGTGGCGAGGGCCTAGAAGAGCGACACCTCACCGGCGTCGTTGGGGCCGGAGTACTTGCCGCGCACGAGGTCGATCGCGTGCTTGAAGCCGCGCACGTTGATGAAGCCGAGCCAGATCGTGAAGAAGATCGCGGCCGTGATCAGCCAGATGACGACGATGCGGATCGTGTACTCGCCATTGGCGGACGGGCCGTAGAAGACCAGGCCGGTGATCCACCCCGACACCTTGTCGAACAGCGTGGCGTCCGGGGCGAACTCGGGGACCGGGCTCGGGAAGGTGATCGGCTTCGGTGAGAGCGCCAAGATGACGACGTAAAAGGCGGCGACGACTGCGCCGATGATGCCGAGGGTCTTGGTGGCCGACCCCATCTGCGGGGTCTCGCTGTCACGCATGGTGTTCTCTCCCATCAGGGCACCACCGTCACGGGAACGCTGGCGTGCTGCGCCAGGCGGTTGGCCACGCTGCCGAACACGGCGTCGCGTAGCCCCGAGTCGCCGGTGCGGCCGACGATGATGTGCACGGCGCCGGACTCCGCGCTGATGTCGAGCAACGTCTCGGACGCCTTGCCGTGACGGACGACCTCCTCGTGGGGCACCCCGCCCCGCTCGCAGATCTCGACCATGGGCGCGATGACCTGTTCGGTCGCGGCCTCGATTTCACGCTGCCGTTCACGGTGCCGGTGCTCGTTCTCGCTGGCGGTCTGGAACGAGAACGGTGTCCAGGGGATCACGTGGACGAGGACGATCTTCCAGTGGTTCTTCTGGGCGCGATCAACGGCGAACTCCACCGCGCGGGTGGAGGCCTCACTGTTGTCGACGCCGACGACGATGGTGTCCATGGGAGGGCCTATCTGTCGGTGCGGACTGGTCAGGTCCAAGGCAGGCTAACGCAGTGTGACCGCGGACACACCTGCTCGGAACTACGCTTGAGGCAGTTACCCGTCTCCTCGAGGAGTCCCATGACAGCCGCCCTTCTCATCGTCATCGCCATCGTGGTGCTGCTCATCGCCGTCGTCGGCTGGGCCATCGCGACCTACAACGGCCTCATCAAGCTGCGCAACCTGGTGCAGGAGGCCTGGCGCCAGATCGACGTCGAGCTCACCCGCCGGCACGACCTCATCGGCAACCTCGTCGAGACGGTCAAGGGCTACGCAGCCCACGAGCGCGGCACGCTCGAGGATGTCATCAAGGCCCGAGCTGGTGCCATGGCGCCCGGCCAGTCCCCGGCGCAGCAGGCCGAGAGCGAGAACATGCTGAGCCAGGCCCTCGGACGGCTGCTCGCCATCGCCGAGGCCTACCCCGACCTGAAGGCCAACCAGAACTTCATGGCGCTGCAGGCCGAGCTCACCTCGACCGAGGACCGGATCGCCTCGGCCCGCCGCTACTACAACGCCACGGTCCGCGACCTCAACACCAAGGTCGAGACGGTGCCGAGCAACATCATCGCCGGCGTGTTCAACATCTCCCGGGCCGAGTACTTCGAGGCCGTCGGGGAACAGCGCGAGGCCCCCAAGGTCGACTTCGGGCAGCGTGAGGCCGTCATCCCGCCGCCGAGCGGGTATGCCGGTGGCTCCGGCACCGGCCCCCAGGACACGCCCCCCGCACCCCCGGCCTGACTGCGCGCTGCCGGGTCCACCGGGTGGTGGACCCGGCATCCACTGCGTGGGTGTTCCAGCCCATGCCCCCGGGCGGGCAGTCTGGACCCATGGACGACGCAATCACGATCAGGGGCCTGCGCAAGGCCTACGGCGGACGGGCCGCCGTCGACGGGCTCGACCTCGACATCCGCACGGGGGAGGTGTTCGCGCTCCTCGGACCCAACGGGGCCGGGAAGACGACCACCGTCGAGATCGCCGAAGGATTTCGCAGCCGTGACGCCGGCGAGGTCCGCGTGCTCGGCACGGACCCCGAGGGAGCGGGGCGTTCCTGGCGCAACCAGATCGGCATCGTCACGCAGACCTCGGCGGGCCTGGACCTGTTGACCCCCCGCGAGGCACTCGCGAGCACGGCGAAGGTCTACTCCGGCCCCCGCGACGTCGACGAGGTGATCGCCGCCGTCGGGCTCGCCGACAAGGCCGACACCCGCATCGTGGGGCTGAGCGGTGGCCAGCGACGCCGCCTCGACGTCGGCCTGGGGATCGTCGGTGGGCCCGAGCTGATCTTCCTCGACGAGCCGACCACCGGGTTCGACCCGCAGGCCCGGCGCGACTTCTGGACCCTCATCCGCGCGTTGGCCGACCAGGGCACGACGATCCTGCTCACGACCCACTACCTGGACGAGGCCGAAGAGCTCGCGGACCGGGTCGGCGTCATCGCCGCCGGTCGCCTCCTCGCCCTCGACACCCCTGCGGCGCTGGGCGGGCGGGGCATGTCGGAGGCCACGGTCACGTGGGAGGAGGACGGCATCCGACGGAGCATGCGAACCGCGACGCCGACCGCGGAGGTGGCCCGGCTCGCAGCCCGGATGCCGGGTGGCGAGGTCCCCGGCCTCACCGTCACCAGGCCGTCGCTCGAGGACACCTACCTCACCCTCATCGCCCCCCACGTCGCCGACGACGCCACGCAGGTGGCGTCGTGAACGCGCTCGCCCTCGGGCTGGACCGCACCATCCTCGAGCTGAAGATGTACTCGCGCGAGAAGGAGTCGGTGTTCTTCTCCTTCCTGTTCCCGATCCTGCTGTTGAGCCTGTTCTCGGTGATCTTCTCGGCCCAGTTCGAGGAGTCCGCGGACCAGGGCGGGATGACCGCCGGCCTGTTCTTCCTGCCGGGCATGCTCGCGGCCGGCGTGCTGCTCACGAGCTTCCAGACGATGGCCCTGTCGGTGGCGACCGAGCGTGACGACGGTTCGCTCAAGCGACTGCGCGCCACACCCATGCCGTCGGTGGCGTACTTCCTGGGCAAGGTCGGGCTCGTCGGCGTGACCTCCGTGCTGCAGACGGTGCTGCTCCTCGTCGTCGCGACGCTGTTCTTCGACGTCGAGCTGCCGACCGACCCCGACGGCTGGGCGGTCTTCGTGCTGGTCTTCGCGCTCGGCGTCTTCAGCGGCACGGTGCTCGGGATCGCG
>JAGNQK010000281.1 GCA_017989115.1 Dermatophilaceae bacterium
ACGCCTTCAACGCCGTCCTCGAACGCGACGGGGTGTCACCGTTCCCGGGATCGGTGGCGCTGCTGGACCACCTGCGCGACCTCGGGATGCCGCTCGCGGTCGTCTCGTCGTCGGCGAACGCCCCGGCCGTGCTGGAGGCCGCCGGCCTGGCCGGACGCTTCGTCACCGTCGTCGACGGCCGGGTTGCCACCGAGCTCGGACTGCCGGGCAAGCCGGCTCCCGACACGTTCGTCCACGCAGCCACGGCGTGCGGCGCCACACCCTCCCGCTCCGTCGTCGTCGAGGATGCCGTGTCGGGCGTTCGCGCCGGGGCGGCCGGCGAGTTCGGACTCGTCATCGGCGTCGACCGCGGGGCAGGCGCGCAGACCCTCACGGATGCCGGGGCGCACCTCGTCGTCGCGGACCTCGGCGAGCTGGCGTGAGCACCGCGCAGACCTCGGCGGACCCGCTGGACCGCAGCCGCTTCCCCGCCGACCCGTGGCGGCTCGTGGAGTGCGACCCCGAACGCGCCGACCTCGGGGTCACCGAGACGCTGTTCACCGTGGCCAACGGCTACATCGGGCTGCGGGGCAACCCCGAGGAGGGTCGCCACGCCCACGAGCACGGGACGTACATCAACGGCTTCCACGAGACCTGGCCGATCCGGCACGCGGAGGCTGCGTACGGGTTCGCCCGCACGGGCCAGACCCTGGTCAACGCCCCTGACGCGAAGCTGATGAAGCTCTACGTCGACGACGAGCCGCTCGTCATCGGCACGGCCGACCTCGAGAGCTACGAGCGGTCGCTGGACTTCCGTGACGGAGTCCTGCGTCGATCCCTGGTGTGGCGCACCCCGTCGGGCAAGCGCGTCAAGGTCGTCTCGACGCGGATGGTGTCGATGACCCAGCGCCACCTCGTCCTGCTCACGCTCGAGGTGAGCATGCTCTCCGGCGACGCCCCGGTGGTGGTGTCCTCCCAGCTGCTGAACCGTCAGGACGGGGTCGACGAGTACCACGGCCAGTCGGCCGCCGACACCGGCCTGGCCGACCCACGCAAGGCGGCGGCCTTCGAGGGCCGGGTGCTCGAGCCGCGGCTGCAGATGGCCAAGGACGACCGGATGATGCTGGGCTACCAGTGCGCCAACTCCCGGATGACCGTCGCCGTGGCCGCCGACCACGCCGTGTCGACACCCGACCCGTACGAGGTCGTCATGAGCGACGAGCCGGACCTGACGAAGATGGTCTTTCGCGTCGACGCCCGCGAGGGCAGCACGCTGCGCATCGAGAAGACCGTGGCGTACCACACCTCGCGCGGCCTGCCCGTTCGTGAGCTGTCCGACCGGTGCCGCCGCACCCTGGACCGGGCAGCCCGGGTCGACAACGAGCACTGGCTGGCTGAGCAGCGTGACTGGTTCGACGCGTTCTGGGCCTCCGCCGACGTCGAGGTCGACACCGGAGACGAGACCTCGGATGCCGTGCAGCAGGCCATTCGCTTCAACCTGTTCACCCTGGCCCAGGCCAGCGCCCGGGCCGACGGGCTCGGGGTGGCGGCCAAGGGGGTCACCGGCTCGGGGTACGAGGGCCACTACTTCTGGGACACCGAGGTCTACGTCGCCCCCTTCCTCACCTACACCCGGCCCGAGCTGGCCCGAAACCTCATGCTCTTCCGCAGCCGGATGCTGCCCGCCGCTCGTGAGCGGGCTGCGGAGATGAGCCAGCGCGGGGCCCTCTTCCCCTGGCGCACCATCAACGGTGAGGAGGCCTCGGCGTACTACGCCGCCGGTACCGCCCAGGTGCACATCGACGCCGACGTCGCGCACGCGCTCGTGCAGTACGTCAGCGCCACCGGCGACGAGGAACTGCTCGTGCGTCACGGCCTCGCCATCCTCGTCGAGACCGCCCGGCTCTACGCCGACCTCGGCTTCTGGCGCAGCAACGGGGAACGCTCGTTCCACATCCACGGAGTGACCGGTCCCGACGAGTACACGACGGTGGTCAACAACAACCTGTTCACCAACGTCATGGCCCGCTACAACCTCGAGCAGGCGGTGTCGTGGGTGCGCTGGGCGCAGGAGCACCACGCCGACGAGTACGCCCGCCTGGCCCATCGCCTCAAGGTCACCGAGGACGAGGTCACGGAGTGGGCGGCCTGCGCGGCGGGCATGCACATCCCGTTCGACGAGGGCCTGCAGATCCACCCCCAGGACGACTTCTTCCTCGACCGCGAGGTGTGGGACCTCAGCCAGACCCCCGACGAGCTGCGGCCGCTGCTGCTGCACTACCACCCGCTGGTGATCTACCGCTTCCAGGTTCTCAAGCAGGCCGACGTCGTGCTCGCCCTGTTCCTGCAGGGCAACCGCTTCACCGCCGACGAGAAGCGCCACGACTTCGAGTACTACGACCCGATCACCACCGGTGACTCGACGTTGTCGGCCGTGGTGCAGTCGATCGTGGCAGCCGAGGTCGGCTACCACGAGGTGGCCCACGCCTACTTCGTCGACGCGCTCTACGTCGACCTCGCCAACGCCCACGCCAACACCGTCGACGGGCTGCACATCGCCTCCACCGGCGGGGTGTGGTGCGCCCTGGCCAACGGCTTCGGCGGGATGCGCGACCACGGGGGTCAGCTCTCCTTCGACCCGCGCCTGCCGGCCGACTGGCGCTCGCTCACCTACCGGCTCACGTGGCGGGGCACCCGACTCGTCGTCGACCTCACCCCCACCGCGCTGCGCCTGCGCCCGGTCGAGGGTGAGCATCCCGTCCCGGTGACGGTGGCCGGCACCCGGCACGTCGTGGAACCCGGGAGCACGCTCGAGGTGCCCCTCGACGGGCACGGCCCGCAGATCTCCGGTCTGCTGCCCAAGCGCCCACCGACGGGCGGCACCCGCACCGACGGCAGCCGCATCACGGCCGGGGTGCCGACGGCCATCCCCCTGCCCGAGGTCACCGACCCGCCCCCCAACTAGAGCGTGTCTGCTAATGGTTGGCGCGGTGGGTCAGGATCACCATTGCGAGGGTGAAGCCGCCCAAGAAGGTGACTGCGTACTTGTCGTAGCGGGTGGCCAGCCCGCGCCACTGCTTGACGCGGC
>JAGNQK010000282.1 GCA_017989115.1 Dermatophilaceae bacterium
GGTCGGGCCACCACGTGCGGTTGCCAGCACCCTCAGTGGGGTGGTTGGCGGTGTGGATGACGGGACACAGTCCCTCGCTCTCCTCCGAGTTCATGTCTCCGACGACGGCGTCGTGGTGCTGCTCGCTCATGCTCTTCCTTCCAATGTGCTGGTGGGGCAGGGTGGTGGTCAGGCTGCGTGGGTGGTCGGTTTCATCGTGCCGCGCGGGCGACCTGCGCGCAGGCCGCACAGGTGCCCCAGTACGTGACTTCGGCCTCGTCGATCACGAAGCCCTGGTCGTCGGATGCCGTGAGGCAGGGTGTCGCGGACACCGCACAGTCCACGTCGGCGATCGCCCCGCAGGTGCGACAGACCACGTGGTGGTGGTTGTCCCCGACCCGGGCCTCGTACCGGGCCACCGAGCCGGCGGGCTGGATGCGGCGGAGCAGGCCCGCGCTGGTGAGGGCGCGCAGCACGTCGTAGACGGCCTGGTGCGACACCACGCCGAGCTCGTCACGGACGGCATCGATGACGGCATCCGTGCTCGCGTGCGGCGAGGAGTGGACTGCACCGAGGACGGCCAGTCGAGGGCGGGTGACCCGAAGGTTGTGCTCGCGCAGCAGCTGCTCGAGCTCAGGTGTGGTGGGCACGTCTCGAGTGTGCCCTCTTTCTGGAGTAAGTCAAGAGTTTGCCGGAAACAGGATACCCATGGGGGTATGCTGGTCCCATGACACGAACCATCGACATCACCACCCTGCGGACCCGGCACGCGGACGGGGCGATCGTCCTCGATGTCCGGGAGCCCGCCGAGTACGTGGGGGGTCACGTCCCCGGCGCGATCCTGGCTCCGATGAGCCGCATCACGGCCTCGCTCGGCGGGGTGCCCGAGGGCCAGACCGTGCACGTCATCTGCCAGAGCGGCAACCGCAGCCGCTCGATGGCCGACCTGCTCACCGCCATGGGCTACGACGCAGTCTCCGTCGACGGCGGCACGGCGGGCTGGATCGCCGCGGGCCTGCCCATCGTCCGGGGCCCGCAGGCAGCGTGACGCCGGACGTGGGGCGGTGGAGCCTGTCATGCCCGGATCCGACTGGTCCCGGGTGCTCGTCGTCGTCGCCCACCCCGACGACGAGTCGTTCGCCCTCGGTGCGCTCATCGACCGCTTCGTCCGGCTCGGCGCGGAGGTGAGCGTGCTGTGCCTCACGCGCGGTGAGGCGTCCACCCTCGGGGCCGGGGCGGGTGACCTCGCGGCCCAGCGGGCAGCCGAGCTGTCGGATGCCGCGCGAGTGCTGGGGTGTGCGCGCACGACCCTGCTCGCCCACCCGGACGGTGCCCTGGCGGATCTCGAGGGGTGGGTGCTGGAGGCCGACGTCGAGGCCGAGGTCCGCGTGACGCGACCGGTCGGCATCCTCGTGTTCGACCCCCTCGGCGGTGTCACCGGGCACTCCGACCACCGGGCTGCGTCCGAGGCGGCGATTGCCGTGGCTGCTCGGCACGGCGTCCCGGTGCTGGGCTGGGCCCTGCCGCAGCAGGTGAGCCGGGTGCTGAACGACAGCCACGGGGCGGCCTTCGAGGGTCACCCGCCCCAGGATCTCACGGCCATCACCGTGGATCGGTGTCCGGTCACGAGTCCCTGCGGCAGACGGTTGATCAGGCAACGGATTCCGTAGTTTCGGCGCCCCCCGGGCGCGGATAGTATCGGCCGCATGATCGAGCAGAAGCGCATCCTCGCGACGTCCATCCCTGGCCCCGCCAGCCAGGCGCTGCAGCAGCGCAAGGTCGCCGCCGTCGCGGCCGGCGTGAGCACCGGCCTGCCCGTCTACGTCACCGAGGCGTCGGGTGGCATCCTGCGGGATGCGGACGGCAACCAGCTCATCGACTTCGGCTCCGGCATCGCCGTGACCACCGTCGGCAATGGCAACCAGCGCATCATCGACGCCGTCACCGAGCAGATCACCGCGTTCACCCACACCTGCTTCATGGTGACGCCCTACGACAGCTACGTGCAGGTCTGCGAGAAGCTCAACGAGCTGACCCCGGGCGACCACGAGAAGCGGTCGGCCCTGTTCAACTCCGGCGCCGAGGCCGTCGAGAACGCGGTCAAGATCGCCCGCCACGCCACGGGTCGTCAGGCGGTCGTCGCCTTCGACCACGGCTACCACGGCCGCACCAACCTCACGATGGGCCTGACCGCCAAGAACATGCCCTACAAGCACGGCTTCGGCCCGTTCGCCAGCGAGCTGTACCGGGTGCCGATGGCCTACCCCTACCGCTGGCCGGGCGGCGCCGAGCACTGTGCCGAGCAGGCACTGCGCACGGTCACCGACCAGATCCACGCCCAGGTCGGCGAGAGCAACACGGCTGCCGTGATCATCGAACCGATCCAGGGCGAGGGTGGCTTCATCGTGCCCCCCGAGGGGTTCCTGCCGGGGCTCGCCGACTGGTGCCGCGAGCACGGCATCCTGCTCATCGCCGACGAGGTGCAGTCCGGCTTCTGCCGCACCGGCGACTGGTTCGCCTGTGACCACGAGGGCGTCGTCCCCGACCTCATCACCGCCGCCAAGGGAATCGCCGGTGGCATGCCGCTGGCCGCGGTCACGGGGCGCGCGGAGCTGATGGATGCCGTGCACCCGGGTGGTCTGGGCGGCACCTACGGCGGCAACCCGGTGGCCTGCGCCGCCGCGCTCGCGGCCATCGAGTCCATGGAGGCCGACAACCTGGCTGCGCGGGCTCGAGAGATCGGCGACATCCTCACCGACCGTCTCGGCCGCCTCGCGGAGAAGTACGACGAGGTCGGCGAGGTCCGCGGTCGCGGCGCGATGATCGCGATGGAACTCGTCACCGACGCCGGGAGCAAGGAGCCGGCTGCCGCACTGACCAGCGCCGTCAACAAGGGGTGCCACGAGCGGGGTCTGGTCACCCTGACCTGCGGCACCTACGGCAACGTCTTCCGCTTCCTGCCGCCGCTGTCGATCTCCGACGACCTGCTCCACGAGGGCATGGACGTCCTCGAGGAGTCCTTCACCGCAGCCGTCGGCTGACGGTGACAGCGACCCTTCCGGCCGCCTTCGACCTGG
>JAGNQK010000064.1:0-2032 GCA_017989115.1 Dermatophilaceae bacterium
TGGCTGGCCCGCCGGGCGAAGGATCCGTCCGTCAACGGCGTCGTGGCCAGCTCCATCGAGCACCACGCGGTGCTCGACCCCGTCGAGTACCTCGAGGACTCCCGCGGGGTCCCCGTGACCTGGCTGGAACCCGACCGCTGCGGGCACCTCGCCCCCGACACCCTGCGCGCGGCCCTGGCTGCGGGCGGCGTCGCGGTCGCGAGCGTCATGTGGGCCAACAACGAGGTCGGCACGATCCAGCCGGTGGCTGAGCTCGCCGCGGTCGCCCGCGAGCACGGGGTGCCCTTCCACACCGACGCCGTGCAGGCGATCGCCCACCTGCCCGTCCGCTTCGACGACAGCGGTGCCGACCTGATGACCGTCAGCGCCCACAAGATCGGCGGGCCCGTCGGGGTCGGTGCCCTGCTGGCGCGGCGTGACGCCCCGCTCGTGCCCATCGCCCACGGTGGTGGCCAGGAGCGGCAGGTGCGCAGCGGCACCCTGGACGCGGCCGGCATCCACTCGTTCGCCGTGGCCCTGGAGGAGACCGTCGCCCACCGAGACGTCGAGGCCAAGCGCGTGCTCGCCCTTCGCGACCGGCTCATCGAGGGGGCGCTCGGCCTCGGGCTCGGCATCACCGTGAGCGGTTGCTGGAAGGCCGGCGACGCGACCAAGCGCCTGCCGGGCAACGCCCACCTGCTCGTGCCCGGGTGCGAGGGCGACTCGCTGCTCTACCTCCTCGACGCGGCCGGGGTCGAGTGCAGCACGGGTTCGGCCTGCCAGGCCGGGGTACCGCAGCCGAGCCACGTGCTGCTCGCCATGGGGCACACCGAGGCGCAGGCGCGCGGCGCCCTGCGGCTCTCGCTCGGCCACACCTCGACCGAGGCCGACGTCGACGCGTTCCTCTCCGCCCTGCCGGGTGTCGTCGAGCGGGCTCGACGGGCGAGCGGGCTGATCTGATGCGGGTCGTCGCCGCGATGTCGGGCGGGGTCGACTCGGCCGTCGCCGCCTCGCGCATGATCGAGGCCGGCCACGAGGTCGTCGGCGTCCACCTGGCCCTCTCGCGCTCGGCCGCGACGCTGCGTGAGTCCGCCCGTGGGTGCTGCACCATCGAGGATGCCGGGGACGCGCGTCGCGTCGCGGACCGGCTCGGCATCCCGTTCTACGTCTGGGACCTCGCGAGCCGCTTCGAGCGCGACGTCGTCGAGGACTTCGCCGCCGAGTACGCGGCGGGGCGCACCCCGAACCCGTGCCTGCGCTGCAACGAGCGGATCAAGTTCGCCGGGCTGCTCGACAAGGCGGTGGCCCTGGGGTTCGATGCCGTCGCCACCGGGCACTACGCGCAGATCGTCCAGGGCCCGACGGGTCGCGAGCTGCACCGGGCGGTCGACGCAGCCAAGGACCAGTCGTACGTGCTCGGCGTGCTGGACGCCGACCAGCTGGCGCGCTCGTTCTTCCCGCTCGGTGACTCGACGAAGACCCAGGTGCGGGCCGAGGCTGCGGAGCGTGGGTTCGCGGTGGCCAAGAAGCCGGACAGCCACGACATCTGCTTCATCCCGGACGGCGACACCCGTGGGTGGCTGAACCGGCGGCTGGGGGAGCGGCCGGGCGAGCTCGTCGACGCGGTCTCGGGTGCCGTCGTCGGGTCGCACACCGGGGCGCACGGCTTCACGGTGGGGCAGCGGCGCGGGCTCGGCATCGACCGGTCGGCGCTCGACGGCGACCCGCGCTACGTCGTCGAGATCGACGCCCCGAGCAACCGGGTCGTCATCGGCACGGCCGACCTGCTCGGGGTCGACCTCATCGTCGGTGACCACGTGCGCTGGTGCGGCCCGGCCCCCGGCGAGCGGGTCGCGCTCGGCGCGCAGGTACGGGCGCACGGCGAGGAGGTGCCCGCCACGGCCGAGGTCCAGGCCGGGCCGTCGCCGACCGTCCGGGTGGGCCTCGAGCGCCGGGTGCGCGGTGTCGCGCCGGGGCAGTCCGTCGTGCTCTACGAGGGCACCCGGGTCGTCGGCTCGGCGACCATCAGCGAGACCGGACGCGCCTGACCACC
>JAGNQK010000064.1:2132-11275 GCA_017989115.1 Dermatophilaceae bacterium
GGGCTGTTCCACGGCCTCCAGCTGTGGGTCAACCTGCCCGGGTCGATGAAGATGTCGAACCCGCGCTACCAGGACATCCGCGGCGGCGAGGTGGCCCTGCTCTCCACGCACGACGGCGGCGGCCTCGTGCGCGTCATCGCCGGCGAGGTCGACGGCCACCAGGGCCCCGGCATCACCCACACCCCGATCTCGATCGTGCACGCCACCATCGAGGCCGGTGGCCAGCTGCGCCTGCCGTGGAACCCGCAGTTCAACGCGCTCGTGTACGTGCTCAACGGCCTCGGCACGGTCGGCCCCGACCGTCGCCCGATCCGCCAGGGACAGCTCGTCGTGCTCGGTGCCGGAGACGTCATCGAGGTCGGTGCGAACGAGCAGCAGGAGAGCCGCAGCCCCAGCCTGGACCTCTACATCATGGGTGGGCGCCCGATCCGCGAGCCCGTCGCGGCCTACGGCCCGTTCGTCATGAACACCCGCGCCGAGCTGGTCCAGGCGTTCGAGGACTTCCAGGCGGGCAAGCTCGGCACCATCCCGTCGGAGCCGCACCCCGGGCACAGCTTCAGCTGAGCACCCTTCAGCCGGGGCGGCGGCCGAGCATGATGACCGTCGCCACCCCCGAGGCGCGCTCGCCGATGCGCTGTGTCGCGAGCGGGCGCTCCTCGGGTGGCAGGGCGACGAGATCCATCGCATCGAGCCACACCTGGCTGCGCCACGACTGCGCGAGCGTGCCGAAGGCCCACTCGTCGAGCGGGCCCATCAGGGCGTCGAGCATCTCGGCCAGAGGTGACCACTGGGCGACGACGTCGCGCTGCACCTCGTCAGTGGTCTCGTCGATGATCGTGTTGACCAGTTCGTGGTCCTCGTGACGATGGCGGCGCTGCTCCTCCTCGAGGGTGCCCCAGTCGTCGAGCACGTCGACCAGGGCGAGGGCGAGGTCGTGGTTGATGTGGGCGTTGATGCCGAGCATCAGCGCCTGGAGCGGGTGGCAGCCAGGGTCGGAGCACGCGTCGAGGGCGCCGCGCCAGATCTCGGGGCACGTCCGTTCGGGCACCGGGGTGACGGTCGCCTCGACGCCGTCCGGGGTCGTCGTGACGGTCGTGACCGTGGTCAGGGTGAAGTCGCCCGACCGGCCGTATGCCTCCACGGCGTAGAAGTAGTAGTCGGCGAACCGGTCGAGCAGACGCGTCACCCACACCCCGTCGTGGAAGGCCCCGTTCCGCACGCGCTCGCGCACCCGTCTCGTCATCACGAGGTAGCACTCGGAGAACACGGCCCGACGGTCCCCGGACGCCGTCCACACCTGGGTCATCGACTCCAGCCGTCGTTCGGCGCTCACCACGTCGCCCATGGGTCCAACCGTAGGGGCACGCGGTGCGCTCAGGTCGCTTTTCGGCCCCTGCCCCTCGGCCCGGCGGCTGCCAGCTCGCCGCGAGCCGCGAGGGCCAGCTCGCGGACGCGGGCGAAGTCCTCGTCGGTGTACACGCCCTTGACCCCCGAGATCGCCGCAAGGCGCATCCCGTGCCGGAGCCCGAGCTGGTAGATCTCCTTGACCTTCTCCCACTCGATGGCCCGACCGACGGTGAAGGTCTCGTAGCGGCCCTCGAGCGCGAGGGCGACCGTCTCGGCCAGGCAGGCGTAGACGACGCCGGTGGGCAGGCCGATGTCGCGCATCCGCACCTCGCCGGGCAGCTCGATCTCGCCCGACTCCACGACGAGGACGTCGGGGCGTCGGGCGACGTCCTCGGCGGACAGGTCCAGCGGCCTCGCGACGTCGGTGATGACGCAGCCGGGCTTGACGTCCATGATGTCGAGCACGCGCTTGCCCGCACCCGAGGTCGCCGTGACGATGACGTCCATGTGCCGCAGGTGGTCGCCGGGGGTGGCGGCAGCGTGCACGACCGCGCGTGGGTGCTCGCGCTCGATGTCCTTCTTGAGGGCGAGCAGCTTGGCGGTCTCGGGGGAGACCAGCCACAGCTCGTCGCTGGCCAGCGCGAGCAGCCGGGCGCAGACCGAGCCGATGGCACCGGTCGCCCCCACGACCATGGCCCGCCCCCGGATGACGCCGTCGTCGTCGCGCTCCAGCAGGCCCAGCCGGTCCACGGCATCGTGGGCAGCCCACAGGGCGCCGGACGCGCTGTAGCTGTTCCCGGTGGTGATCGGGAGGGACGCCTTGCGCGCCACCGTCACCCCGGCATCCCCGACGACCTTGGTGAAGGCCCCAAGACCCATGACCTGCGCGCCCAGCCGGCGCGCGAGCTCCGCGGCCTCGAGGAGCTTGTCGTAGGTGAACTCGGGGTCGTGGGCGAGGATCTCCTTCGGCGTCCCGCCCACCGTGATCAGCCACCCCTCGGCCTCGGCGCCGGTCGGGGACCTCACCCCCGTGACGTGCCCGTAGACGAAGGGGGGCAGGTACGCCATCCCCTTCTCGACGGCATCCATGACGACCGGCGGGGAGACCTTCGCGACCGTGCCGAGGGGTTCGACGTTGCGGAAGAACTTCTGCGACAGCGGGTGGATGACGAACGCGAACCTGCTCTTGCGGCGCGGGCCGTTGGGCTGCAGGACCCGCGGCTCAAGGCCGGCCGCGACGATCATCTCGAGGAGGTCGTCGTCGCTCAGGCGTTCGGGGGCGCCGCCCGGGGCCCGAACGGCCGCACGCATCATCGCCTCGAGGGTGGCGACGTCGACGGTGCTCTCGAACGGCTGCGGGGTGCTGTCGAGCACCAGGTCGACGTCCCGGGACGCGAGGTCGGCCAGCTGCGCGTCGGTGACCGCCGAGGTGATGACGGTCTTGCCGTGCAGGTCCGGGAAGCCGAAGGTCACCAGCTCGTGGTACGTCGCGACGACGACGTCGCAGTCCCGGGGGCGCTGGCGCAGCCATGAGCGGTTGACCAGCTCGCCCGGCGTCAGCGAGTCGTCGCCCACGGCGGACCGCACCCGGTCCACGGGGTGCCACGCGAGGCGCGCGACCCGGCCGAGCACCGGGACGCCCCCGAGCCGGCGCCCCGGCCCGGCGCCCACCGGCGGCGCCTCGAGGTGGAGGTTGTCGGTGTACTCGCGCAGCACACGGACCGTGCGCGCGTGGTCGCTGCCGAGCACGACGGTGCGGGCGTTGCTGAAGTAGCCGGGCATCTCGTACTGGACCCGCCGCACGGCCCACTCCTGGAGCACCTCGCGCAGCCGGTGCCCGTCGGTGGCCGTGCCGCCGACCGCCGACGCGACGAGCCGGGCCGTCGCCTCGGCGGGGTCGTGGTCGAGCAGCCCGGTGGCGGCCGCCTCGGCGCCCCCGTTCACCGCCACCTGGTCGGCGAGCTCGGACCAGCGCCGCACGAGCGCCTGTGCCGTGTGCACGTCGCCGTCGGTGCCCAGCCGCAGCAGGCGGTAGCGCCGGTCGAGGAACCGCACCCTGAGGTCGTGGTCGCGCGAGGAGGAGCCGAGGCTGACCTCGACGACGAGCAGCTCCGGGCCTGCTCGGCCGTCTGCTCCGTGGGCGGCTCGGCGGGGTGTCGTGGCGGGCATGTGCGTCCTTTCCGGGAACGGCTCAGGTCATCGCGTGCGCGTCGAACTCCGGGTGGGCACCCATGAAGTCGAGCAGCGTGTCGGCGTAGCTCTCGAACGCGGGGCAGGTCAGCCCGGACGCCGCGAGGTCGGTGGTCGTGGTGGTGGTGTCGTACGTCGTCGGCGAGGCGAAGTAGTCCAGCGCCTCGGCGGGCAGCCCCAGCAGGGCCTGCGCTCCCGGCACGTGGTCGACGAGGGCGTGGACGGGCGCGAGCGGCAGCGGCACCCACACGACCCGCTTCCCGAGGTGCCGGGCGAAGGCGGTCACGACCTCCCGGACCGTCGGGGGGTCGGGGTCGACGAGGGCGTAGGTGCGACCCCGCGACTCCTCCAGCACCGACAGCTCGTCCATGGCCCCGACGACGAAGTCTCGCGGGACGAGGCACACCCGGACCCGGTCCGCGTCCCCGAGGGCGGGGACGACGGCCACCGAGAGCTGGCGCAGCAGGAAGGTCGCGAGGAAGTAGGGCCCGTCGTACTTCTGGGTCTCACCCGTCGCCGAGTCGCCCACGACGATGCCGGGGCGGTAGACGGTGGCGGGCAGGCCGCTGGCCATCGCTGCCCGCACGAGCACCTCGGCGTCGTACTTGGTCCGTTCGTAGTGGTTGCGGAAGGCCTGCCCCTCCTCGAGGTCGTCCTCGGCGAAGCAGCCCTCGTAGCGACCGCTGACGTAGCAGGTGCTGACGTACTGGAGGCGCCGCAGGTCGCGAAGGCCCCGGCAGAACTCCAGGACGTGCCGGGTGCCCTCGACGTTGACGCGGCGCGCGACCTCGGGGGCCACGGCCAGGTCGTAGACGGCGGCGAGGTGCCAGACCTCGTCGACGTCGTCCAGGCCCGCGCGGTCCGCGGCCGACAGGCCCAGACCGGATGCCGTGACGTCACCGACCACGAGCCGCACCCGTCCCGCGGTGCCCGGGTCGGTGACCTCGAGCTCCTTGACCCGGGAGCGGGCGAGCGCGCCGTGCTGGCGCTGCACCAGGCACACCGCGTCGGTGCCGGGCCGGCGGGCCAGCAGGCGGGGGAGGAGCGCCGAGCCGAGAAAGCCCGGGAACCCGGTCATGAGCAACTGGCCCACGTCATTCGCCTCTTCCGAAGGCGCTGCCGGCTGCCCCGAGTGGGTCCCGGTCACGTCACCGGCTTCGCCACCTCCCACCCTACGGATCCCGGGCCGCCGGAGGAGCAGAGGGCGTCCGAGAACACACTCGGCAGCCCGAGGCGACGCCTCAGGTCAGCACGTCCGGGCCGATCGCGCCCGCCAGGGCGCGGACCGCGGCGTCGGCCTGCGTCTCGGGCAGCCCTGCGTAGCAGAGCACCAGGCCCCGCACGGGGTTCGCCACCGCGTAGGCCGACAGCGGGCTGACCGCGACGCCGACCTGCTCGAGCCGGGTGACGACGTCGAGGTCGTCGACGTCGTCGGGCAGGCGCAGCACGACGTGCAGGCCGGCCTCGACCCCGTCCAGCACCACGAACGGAAGATGGTCGGATGCCGCCGCCACCAGTGCCGCTCGCCGCGCGGCATAGGTGCGGGTCACCCGGGCGTGGTGGGTGGCGAGCGACCCGGAGGCGATGAACTCGGCCAGCGCCAGCCCGGTGGCCTCGTTGACGACCAGCCCCCGGCTCTCCAGCTCGACGCGCAACCGTTCGCGCAGCCGACGCGGTGCTGCGATCCATGCGACCCGCAGTGAGGGCGCGATGAGTTTTGACGCCGTGCCGATGTAGACGACGTGGTCCGCGGCGCCCGGCATCGACCGCAGCGCGGGAAGGGGTGAGACGTCGTAGCGGAACTCCCCGTCGTAGTCGTCCTCGAGCACGAGGGAGTCGGTGCGCCGTGCCCAGTCCAGCAGCAGCGCTCGTCGGGTGACTGGCATCCGAGCACCGAGGGGGTACTGGTGCGACGGGGTCACGTAGACGGCCCGGGCGCTGCGCGGCAGGTGGGCCGGGTCGAGGCCGTCGCCGTCGACCGACACCGCCGCGACGCGGGCGCCCTCGGCCTCGAACGCGGTCCAGGCCTCGACGTAGCCCGGGTCCTCGAGGGCGACGGTGGACCCGACGAGGCCCAGTGCCACGGGCAGCGCCCGCAGCGACGCCCCGACGCCGGGCACGACGAGCAGGTCGTCGGGGGCCACCGCGACGCCACGGCTGCGCCGCAGGTGGTCGGCGAGCACCCGGCGCAGTCCTTCGTGGCTCGGCCCCGCGCCGGCGTCGTTGCCGGGCACGGCGGTGCCCGCGGCTCGCCAGGCGCGACGCCACGCGGCGGCATCGAGCAACGTGGTGTCCGGGCGTCCAGGGCGCAGGTCCCAACGGGGTGGGGCGGTCGCGACCGATCGGATGCCGACCGCCTCGCCGCCCGCGGTGGGCACGTGGCTGAGCGCCCCGGCTGCGGCGGCCCGGTCGGCGCCCGGGGCGACCACCGCACCCGAGCCGGCTCGACTGAGCACGAATCCGGCGGCCGCCAGCTCGTCGTAGGCCGCGACGACGGGGCCGCGCGAGAGGCCGAGGTCGGCTGCGAGGACTCGGGTCGAGGGCAGGGGGTCACCGGGGCGGAGCCGCCCGGAGCGCAGTTCGCCGACCACCGCGTCAGCGATCCGGTGGCGCAGCGGAGCGGCGCCCGCGGGCACGGTGAGCGCGAGCTCGACCGGTCGGGGGGTGCGCGGCATCCCTGAACCATAGTGGTCCTGTGATTTCACTGCCTACTGGATCTCGGCGTGGGCCACTTTGCCTTGATGAGATGGTGCGCCGGTGCCCCTGTCGGGGTGCCGAGAGAGGATGAGGCAGTGAGTTGGCTCCAGATGCGACCCGGGTGCGAGTGCTGCGACATCGACCTGCCTGCGGGTGAGGTCGGTGCCGTCGTGTGCTCGTTCGAGTGCACGTTCTGCTCGGGGTGTGCTGAGCACCTCGAGCGCGCCTGCCCGAACTGCGGCGGTGCCCTGATGCCGCGCCCGACGAGGGTCGGCGACGCCCTGCTGCGCCACCCGGCATCCACGACGCGCGTGGTGTCCGCCGGCGAGTGCCCCGGCCGGGGGTATGCCGGGCGCGGGAGCGTGGCTGCCGGTGCCTCGCGGCAGCGGTTGCGCCGTCTCACCGACCGGGCACGCTCGGAACGCGCCGACCTCGACGCCCTCCTCGACGAGGTGCTCACCGGCACGCTCTCCACCGTCGTCGACGGTCGACCCTGGGTCGTGCCCATGCTCTTCGCCCGCGACGGTGACCGGGTGCTCCTTCACGGGTCGACGGGCGCAGGCGCCCTGCGGCACGTCGCGGCCGGGGCCCCGGCGGTCTTCAGCGTCATGGTCGTCGACGGTCTCGTCGTCGCGCACACCACCTTCGACTCCTCGGCCAACTACCGCTCTGCGGTCATCCACGGCGTGCTGACCCCGCTCACGGGTGAGGACCGCGAGACCTCCCTGGACCGCATCTCCGAACGGCTCATCCCCGGCCGGACCGCCGAGGTTCGGCCGATGCTGCCCAAGGAGGTCGCGGCCACCCTGGCGATGGAGCTGCCCATCACCGTCGGCCAGTGGGTGCTCAAGGCCCGCTCGGGCGGTGCGTCCGTCCCTGACGAGGAGACCGACGCGTGGTCGGGCGTGGTCCCGTTGCGCGTCGTCGCCGGTGACCCCGAACCCGCCCCGTGGTCGGTGGAGGCCGCGACCCCGGTCCCGGCATCCGTCTCGGCCTTCGTCGAGCGGGTGGGCCGATGACCGCGCCGGTGCGGGCCACCGGCATCGGCTCGTGGCCCGGCGCGTCGGTGCGTGAGGCCGTGCGCACCGTGCGCGACCTGCTGCTCACCGGTGACGGCGACGGGCTGCCGCACCTGCCCGAGACCCCGGCCCGCGGTCCCGGTGCCGACATCATCGGGCGGGCCGCCGGCCTGCTCGTCGACCTGCCGGTCGACCTGCAACCCAGTGGCTGGCGACTGGTCGACCGCCCGGGTCGCGACTCCGGGCGCACCGCAGCCCTGCACCGCGAGGACCTCGACGAACTGGCCGAGGCCTACGACGGCTACGTCGGCCCGCTCAAGGTCCAGGTCGCCGGGCCGTGGACCCTCGTGGCGTCGCTGCGGCTCAACCGTGGCGAGCGGGTGATCTCGGATGCCGGGGCGGTGGGTGACGTGACCGCGTCGCTGAGCGACGGCATCCAGAACTACGTCGCCGACGTGCGTCGCCTCGTGCCCGGTGCCGACGTCGTCCTCCAGGTCGACGAGCCGTCCTTGCCTGCCGTGCTCGAGGGATCGCTGCCCACGTCATCGGGGTACGGGCGGGTGCGGGCGGTCGAGCCGCACGACGTCATGCGCCGCCTCGAGCAGGTGCTTGCCGCCCACGACGGTGAGACGGTCGTGCACTGCTGCCACCCCTCGGCACCGCTGCCGCTGCTGCGCGCCACCGGTGCAGGGGCGCTGGCCATCGACGTCACGTCCGCCACCCCGGCGCGCTGGGAGTCGATCGCCGCGACGCTCGAGGCCGGCACCGGGCTGTATGCCGGGTGCCTGCCGACCGACGGCTCGGGCACCGACCAGGGTGCACGGGCGCTGGTCCTCGAGGGCTTCGAGCGGGCCGGGCTGGCGGCCAGTTCGCTCACGGGGCTCGTGGTCTCACCGGCGTGCGGACTGGCCGGGCTCACACAACAGGGGGCCCGGGCCGTTGTGCGCACGGCGCTCGACACGGCGCGCCGACTCAGCGAGGAGGTTCCGGCGTGACGACGCAGCCGCGTGTTCCCTGGCAGGTCAAGTACCTGGCGCTCGTCCTCATCTGGGGGTCGAGCTTCCTGCTCATGAAGGTCGGTCTCGAGGCCCTGACGGCCGTGCAGATCTCCGCGCTGCGGATCCTGTCCGGGGCGGTGGTGCTGCTCGGCCTGCTCTTCGCGCGCGGGGGCCGGCTGCCGACGGGGGCTCGCGTGTGGGGCCACCTGCTCGTGTGCGGGTTCTTCCTCGGGGCCCTGCCGTTCACGCTCTTCGCCCTCTCCGAGACGCGGATCAGCTCGGCGCTGGCGGGGATCGGCAACGCGGCGACCCCCATCGCGACGGTGCTCGCCACCATGGCGATCCTGCCGGGGGAGCGTGCCACCGGGCGCCGGCTGGTCGCCGTCGGGGTCGGCTTCCTCGGAGTCATCACGATCATGCAGCCGTGGACGGCCACCGACCGGCCCGACCTCGTCGGGTTCTCGATGGCCCTCATCGGTGGCGCGAGCTACGGCATCGGGTGGACGTACAACCGGAAGTTCCTCAGTGGGGTCGACCTCGGCGGGCTCTCGCAGCCGGCGGCCACGTTGACGAGCGCGCTCGTGCTCATGGTGCCGTTCGTCGTCACGTGGGCGCTGCTGCAGCCCGAGGGCCTGGCGGCGATCTGGGCCTACGACGCCGCGGGGGTCGGCGACCTGCCCTGGCTACCGCTGCTGTGCGTGCTCGTGCTCGGCGTCGTCGGCACCGGGTTCGCCTACATGCTCCAGTTCGACGTCGTCCGCGGAGCGGGGCCGGTCATCGGCTCCACGATCACCTACCTCATCCCCGTGGTGTCGGTGCTGCTCGGTGTGCTCGTGCTCGGGGAGCACCTCGGGCCCTGGCAGATCGTCGGCTTCGTGATCGTGCTCGGCGC
>JAGNQK010000283.1 GCA_017989115.1 Dermatophilaceae bacterium
TGCTCCCGGCCCTGGCCGGACGGCTGGAGCGGGGTCAGCGGGCTGTGGCGGAGGGCGACTGGGAGTCGCTCGTCGCCACCGTGCGCTCCGGGCCACCGTGGTGGTCGCCGACGCGGATCGAGCGGGTCGACGCGCTCGTCAACACCGTCGAGCTCGTCGTGCACCACGAGGACGTCCTGCGTGGTGACGGGACGGTCGGCCCGCGCCGGGAGGTGCCCGAGCGCACCGAGCGAGCGGTCCACGCGGCGCTGCGGAAGTCGGCGCGCCTGATGTTCCGCCGCGCCCCCGTCGGTGTACGCCTCGTCGCGCCCCGCGCGGAGCCGATCATCGCGGGGCCCGACGCACCGGTGGTCACGGTGACGGGTGCTCCGGTCGAGCTGCTGCTCCTCGCCTACGGACGGATCCGGGTGGCGTCCGTCGACCTCGACGGCACACCCGCCGACGTCGAGGCCCTGCGAACCGCCATGCTCGGCATCAGCTGAGCACCGCGCCCGAGCAGGGGCGCTCAGCGGACGTGGAGCCCGTCGGCGCGCAGGGCGTCCTTGACCTGGCCGATGGTCAGCTCACCGAAGTGGAAGACGCTGGCCGCGAGCACGGCATCCGCCCCGGCCCGCACCGCGGGGGCGAAGTGCTCGACGCGACCGGCACCGCCCGAGGCGATGACCGGCACGGTCACCTCGGCGCGCACCAGGCGGATCAGCTCGAGGTCGAACCCGTCCTTGGTGCCGTCGGCGTCCATCGAGTTGAGCAGGATCTCGCCCGCCCCGAGCTCGGCGGCCCGAACACACCACTGCACGGCGTCGATGCCGGTTCGCGTGCGCCCACCGTGGGTGGTGACCTCGAAGCCGCCGCACGGCATCCCGTGCTCGTCGCGGCGTCGACGGACGTCGGCGGAGAGCACCAGCACCTGGGCACCGAACCGGTCGGCGGTCTCGGCGATGAGCTCGGGCCGGGCGATGGCGGCGGTGTTGACGCCGACCTTGTCGGCACCCGCCCGCAGCAGCCGGTCGACATCGTCGACGGTGCGCACTCCCCCGCCGACGGTCAGCGGGATGAAGACCTCCTCGGCAGTGCGGGCGACGACGTCGAACATCGTCGCGCGGTCACCACTGCTCGCGGTGACGTCGAGGAACGTCAGTTCGTCGGCGCCCTGCTCGCCGTAGCGCCGCGCGAGGGCGACGGGGTCACCGGCATCGCGCAGGTTCTCGAAGTTGACGCCCTTGACGACCCGACCGTCGTCGACGTCGAGGCAGGGGATGACGCGCACGGCCACGGACATGCGCCCCATGGTGCCAGCACTAGAGTCGCCGCCATGAGCCAGCCGCCCGCCGAGCACGCCGACGTGGCTGACCCTGCCCATGTCGCCGCGGTGCTGGCGGTGGCCGCAGATGCCGCACCCGTGGCCGGACCGACCGTCGTGGTCGCCATCGACGGGCGCAGCGGATCGGGCAAGACGATGCTCGGCACTGCCGTCGCCGACGCCCTCGGGTGCCCGATCGTGCACCTGGACGACATCTTTCCCGGCTGGGACGGGCTCTCGGCCGGCGTCCACCTCGTGACCGAACAGGTCCTCGAACCCCTCGCCCGCGGGGGGAGCGCCGCGTACCAGCGGTGGGACTGGATGCGGTCCCGCCCCGGTCGCACCATCGACGTCGCCGCGAGCGCGCACCTCGTGCTCGAGGGGTGCGGCGCCCTCGTCCCGCCCGCGCTCCAGCACGCGGCCGTGCGGGTCTGGGTCGAGGCACCGGATGCCGTGCGGCGCCGCCGCGCCCTCAGCCGCGACGGAGACGTCTACGCCCCGCACTGGCAGCGCTGGGCCGTCCAGGAGGATGCCGTGTACGAGGCCGCCCGCCCCTGGCAGCAGGCCCACCTCGTCCTCTCGACCGGCGAGCGATGACGTTCCCGGACGTCCGGCCAGCCCTGGCCCGAGGTCTCGACCGGCTGGCCGACCGCTGGGTGCTGCTGCTCCAGATCGGCGTCTCCGTGTTCGTCGCCTGGCTGGTGGCCTCCGAGGTCCTCGGGCACGTCAACCCCTTCTTCGCGCCGGTGACGGCGATCCTGTGTCTCGGCCTCACCTACGGCCAGCGGCTGCGACGCATCGTCGAGGTGACGGTCGGGGTCGCCATCGGGATCCTCGTCGGAGACCTCATCGTCGTCTGGCTCGGCTCCGGCGCCGTGCAGATGGCCCTCGTCGTGGTGCTCGCCATGGGGATTGCGGTCGTCGTGTCGTCCGGCCAGCTGCTCGTCATCCAGGCCGGGGTGCAGTCGGTGTTCATCGTCGCGTTCGTGGCCGACCAGAGTGCGTCGTTCTCGAGGTGGCTGGATGCCGTGGTGGGCGGCGTGGTCGCCCTGCTCGTCGGGGCCATCGCGCCCACGTCACCGGTGCGCCGCCCCCGCGTGCTCGCGGCGAGGACGGCGCGGGAGATCGCGACCACCCTGCGCGAGGTGGTCGACGCCCTGCACCGTCGTGACCGGGCGCTCGCCACCGCCGCCCTCGACGGTGCGCGCGCCCTGGAGGACCAGCTGGCACAGCTGCGGGTCGCTGCCTCCGAAGGCGCCGCCGTGGTGCGCCAGTCACCGCTGCTGCGCGGGCACGCCCCAGCCGCCAGGGCAGGTTCGGCACTCGTCGTGCCGCTCGACCGGTGCGTGCGCAACCTGCGCGTGCTGTCACGCAGGGCAGTCGTTGCGCTCGTCCGGGGCGAAGCGGTGCCCGAGCAGTACATCGCCCTCGTGGCGGCGCTGGCCGATGCCGCGGGCGACCTGGCCCGGATCCTCGACGAGCACGCGACGCCCTCCGCCGCGCGGGCGGTGCTCGATCGTGTCGCCGCGCTCTCCGCACACGTCGACCCTGACGCGGGTCTGTCCGCGGAGATGCTGCGCGGACAGGTGCGGTCGATGGTGGTCGACCTGCTGGTCATCGCAGGGATGGACGAGGACGACGCCTTGCTCTCGCTGCCCGAGTCATCGGCGTGACCGAGCGACCGCGGTGGGCACTCGTGGCTGCGATCGTGCTGGTCGCGGCCAACATGCGCACCCTCATGGCGAGCCTGCC
>JAGNQK010000284.1 GCA_017989115.1 Dermatophilaceae bacterium
GATGTGGTGGGCGTGGCCGAGTACGTCGCAAGAGGGCGCGCCCCGCTGCTCTCGCGCAGCGCAGTCGACGACCTGGTCCGGGCCGACCCCGTCGCCAGCACCGGAGTGGCCGCCGCGATCGGGGCACATGAGGGGATGCCGCGTCGCCGGTTGCGTCGTCGCTCGGCGAGCGCGTGGGCCGAGCTCCTGCGCCCACCGCGGACCGACGGGGGTGCCCGCGACGGTGGTGGCCGCGACGGGCTCAGCCGCGATGGTGGTGCGCAGCACCCGCCCCCGACGGTCGTCGCCGATCTCGCGCTCGGGTTGCGCGACATCGCCTGGCGCGATGCCGTCATCGCGTGGCTGGCTCCCGGAGTGCTGCCCCTGGCCGACCTCCAGCCCAGTGCGGTGCTGCTGCTGGAGTCGACGATGCCCTCGTGGGGTGGCATGGGCTTCGACGGAGAACCGGGCGAGGGGAGTGACGAGGTGCTGCGTCGGCTGGTCGCGCTGTGCCGCTCACTGCCGGACGAGGCAGCGCAGGAGGCGGCGGCCCTCTGCACCGTCGTCGCCCACGTGGCCTGGGCCAGTGGCGACGGCACGATCGCGCGCGCGGCGATCGAGCGGGCGCGACACCTCGCCCCCGACTACCGTCTGGCTGCGCTCCTCGCGAAACTCATCGACGCCGGCATCCGCTTTCCCCCTGTCCCCTCGACGGAGGGGGCGACGCAGGACGGCGACGGCAGGTTGGGGCGCGCGGGCTGACCGGCCCTCGGACGCACCGGGCCACGCAGGTCAGAGGCGGTTTAGCATGGAGGCCGGTCATGAGTCCCAGTGCCAAACCCCGGTTTGCTGGGCGGCAACCCTCCTCGCGGTGGGGTGCCCCGGGTGATGACCCGGCCCCACCCGTCCCGGTGTGGCAAGCGCGATGGTCGAGGAGTACCTGTCATGACAGCCACCCCCACGAGGTCCACCTCGGCGGTCTGGCGTGCCGGCGACTCTGTCGGGGACCGGTTGTTCGCGGCCGTGGGGGACCTGTCGCTCGAGCGCGGCGGGGTCCTGCCGGACGTGACCGTGGCCTACGAGACCTGGGGAACGCTCTCGCCCTCGGGAGACAACGCGGTGCTCGTCGAGCACGCACTCACCGGTGACAGCCACGTCGTGGGTGAGGTCGGCCCCGGGCACGCGTCACCCGGCTGGTGGCCGGGCCTGATCGGGCCGGGGGCGCCGCTGGACACCAATGAGCTGTTCGTCGTGGCGAGCAACGTGCTCGGGGGGTGCCAGGGGACGACGGGGCCGGCATCCGCAGGCCCTGACGGTCGGCCGTGGGGAGGCCGGTTCCCCTTCATCACGATCCGCGACCAGGTGGCCGCGGAGGTGGCCCTGGCCGACGTGCTCGGGATCGAGCGGTGGCACGGGGTGCTCGGCGGGTCGATGGGGGGGATGCGTGCGCTGGAGTGGGCCACGGGCCACGGCGCGCGGGTTGAGCGCACGCTCGTGCTCGCGTCGACGCCGTACGCCACGGCCGACCAGGTGGCCTGGTGCCAGCCGCAGCTGCTCGCCATCCGCTCCGATCCTGCGTACCGGGGCGGCGACTACTACGGGTACGAGGACTGGCCGGTCACCGGGATGGGCATCGCCCGGCGGATCGCCCACACCACCTACCGCCACGAGGGTGAGCTCGACGAGCGGTTCGGTCGGTCGCCCAGGGCGGGTGAGGACCCTCTCGGGGGTGGGGGCCGCTACGACGTCGAGAGCTACCTGGACCACCATGCGGCCAAGCTCACCCGGCGCTTCGACCCCAACAGCTACGTGGTGCTCACCGAGGCGATGAACAGCCATGACATCGGGCGAGGCCGCGGGGGAGTGGCCAGCGCCCTCCAGGCCTACCGGGGCGCGCTGCACGTGGCCGGGGTGAGCACTGATCGCCTGTACCCCCTGCGCTTGTCGGAGCAGATGGTCGCGGCCAGGACGGGCACCGAGTTGTCCGTGATCGAGTCGCGGTACGGCCACGACGGCTTCCTCATCGAGACCGACCAGGTCGGAGCAGTCATCGCCCGCGCGCTCGGCGCTGCCTGAGGGCTCCCCAACTGCGGTAACGTCGCTCACGAGACATTGCCGTCCCGCCCCACAGGAGGAAAATCGTGACCATCGTCGTCGGGTTCGTATCGACCAAGGAAGGGCGGGCAGCCCTCTCCCGAGCGGTCGAGGAGGCGAGGTTGCGCCAGTCCAAGCTCGTCGTCATCAACTCCAACCGTGGCGGTCGGGATTACGACGACGACACGAGCCAGACGGCAGAAGCTGAGCTCCAGCGCGTCACCGACGAGCTGCGTGGCGACGGCCTCGAGCTCGAGGTTCGACAGCTCGTGCGCGGAAACGAGCCCGCCGAGGACCTCATCGCCGTCGCCAACGACACCGACGCCGACCTCATCGTCATCGGCCTGCGGCGCCGCACCCCGGTCGGGAAGCTGATCCTGGGCTCCAACGCCCAGCGGATCCTGCTCGACGCACCCTGTGCGGTGCTTGCCGTCAAGGCCTGATCACAGCCGGTTCGCCTGCTCTGTCCCCGCTCTCCAGCACGTCGATCGCCACCGGTGACACCCGGTGCGATGTGCCGGAATGGGGAAGCGCGTTTTATAATGGAAGAGCGCACCTGGCCACACCCCCGGCCCAGCCACCTCGGCCGGACGAAACGGTGTCGCACAGGACCTCCCCCTCAGCCGGCCCCGGCGTTGCTCTGCGCGCCTGGATCCCGGTTTTCCGCGACGAAAGGTTGTTGGTGTCGCCTGTGTCCAACACATCCCCCGAGCTCGGCGCACTTCCCCCGGAGTTCTCTCACGAGGCCTTGCAGACACTGATTCGCATCGGGGCGGCCACGGGGTCGGTGACCGGTGAACAGGTTGCTCACGCCATGCAGAGCGCCGAGGTCAAGCCCAAGCGTGGACGTGTTGTCCTGAGCGCACTCGGCGAGCACGGCATCGAGGTCGTCATGGACCCAGCCCACATCGGCGTGGCTGCTGCCACGGCACGCACGACCAAGAAGGCTGCAGCGACGGCGTCGACGGCCAAGAAGGC
>JAGNQK010000285.1 GCA_017989115.1 Dermatophilaceae bacterium
CCGACCTCGTCACGCGGGTGCGTGAACGCGGCATCCGGGTCGCCGTCGACTCCTCGGGCGCCCCGATGCCGCTCGCGGTCGCCGCTCGCCCGAACCTCATCAAGCCCAACCACGAAGAGCTCGCCGAGCTCGTCGGTCACGACCTGCCCACCCTGGGCGACGTCCGCGCCGCCGCCCGCGACCTCGTTGCCGACGGGATCGAGGTCGTCGCCGTCAGCCTGGGCAGTGACGGCGCCCTCCTCGTCACCGCCGACGAGGCCGTCCACGCGGGAGCCGCCATCACGGTCCCCCTGTCCACCGTGGGCGCCGGCGACTGCATGCTCGCCGGCCTGCTCCACGGCTTGTCGACGGGCAAGCGCCCCGCCGACGCCCTCGCCACCGCCGTCACGTGGGGTTCAGCCGCCGTCACCCTCCCCGGTAGCCGAGTCCCCACCCCGAGCGACCTCGTCGGCATCCACGCCGAGGTCACCCACACCCCCGACCCTTCGCTCGTCCTTCGCTGACCCGAAAGGAACCACCCCCCATGGCCCTCATCACCGAAGACCAGGTCGTCCTCGACCTGACCGGTGCCGACCGTCACGAGGCCACGACGCTGCTCGCGCAGCAACTCGTGACCAGCGGCCGGTGCACCGACATCGAGACCTTCCTCGCGGACGTCCGCGAGCGCGAGAGCAAGATGGCGACCGGCCTGCCCGGCGGCATCGGCATCCCGCACGCCCGCAGCGAGGCGATCACCGAGCCCTCGCTCGTGTTCGGCCGCAGCACCGACGGCATCGACTGGGGCGCCAAGGACGGCCCGGCGACCCTCGTCTTCCTCATCGCGGCGCCGGCCGGCGGCGGTGACGCCCACATGCAGATGTTGCCCAAGCTCGCCCGGGCGCTGATGAAGAAGGACTTCAAGGCCGCCCTGGCCGCCGCCACGACCGAGGCCGAGGTGGTGCGCATCGTCGAGGCCGAGGTCTCCCTCGACAGCGCACCCCAGGGAACCGGCACAGCCGAGGTCGCCGCCGCCACGGCCGCCTCCGCCCCCGCGGCCACGGCTGCCGCCACGAGCTCGGATGCCGCTGCCCCGCCCGCCGTTGCAGCCCCGGCCGCCGCTGTCGTCGCGGACGCACCCCGCTCGATGAACCTCGTCGGGGTCACCTCGTGCCCGACCGGTATCGCCCACACCTACATGGCGGCCGAGGGTCTGGAGAACGCGGCGAAGGCCGCTGGGCACACCATGAAGGTCGAGACCCAGGGTTCTGCCGGGTCCACCCCGCTGTCCGCGGCCGAGATCGCCGCCGCCGACGCCGTGATCTTCGCCCACGATCTCCCCGTCAAGGACGCCGGTCGCTTCGCCGGCAAGCCGACCGTCGACGTCGGGGTCAAGAAGGGCATCTCCGACGGCCCCGCGCTCGTCGCGCAGGCCGTCGCCCTGGCCGAGCAGTGGAAGGCCGACCCGAGCCTGGCCGCTGCGGCAGCGGCAGCCGGCCCCGCGGCATCCGGTGGTGGCGGGCTCGCCAGCAAGGTCGACTCGGAGGCCGGCCTCGGCACGCGCGTCCGCCAGTGGCTGATGACCGGTGTGTCGTACATGATCCCGTTCGTCGCCGCGGGCGGCATCCTCATCGCCCTGGGCTTCATGCTCGCCCAGCTCGCGATCGGGGAGCAGGGCGCGATCGAGATCGTCAAGTACGGCCTCACGGCTGAGGGCGAGTTCAACATCACCCAGAACTTCAACGTCTTCAGCGGCACGTCCTGGGCGGCGCTGCTGTTCGTCATCGGCGCCGCGGCGTTCGGGTTCCTCGTGCCGATCCTGTCGGGCTTCATCGCTTTCGCCATCGCCGACCGTCCCGGCCTCGTGCCCGGCATCGTCGGCGGCTCGATCGCGGCGACCATGGGCGCCGGCTTCCTCGGCGGCCTCGTCACCGGCATCGTCGGTGGTCTCGTCGCCCGCTGGATCTCCGGCTGGAAGGTCCACAAGGGGGTGCGCGGGATCATGCCCGTCGTCGTCATCCCGCTGCTCTCGACGCTCATCACGGCAGGCCTGTTCATCACCCTGCTCGGTCGCCCGATCGTCGCCCTCACCGAGGCCCTCAGCGACGCGCTGTCCGGCCTCAGCGGCACCAGCGCCATCCTGCTCGGCGCGATCCTCGGAGCGATGATGGGCTTCGACCTCGGTGGTCCGGTCAACAAGGTGGCCTACGCCTTCGCCACCGCGGGCCTCGCCGGTGCGGGTGCCGCGGCCGACTCTCCCGAGCTGAAGATCATGGCGGCGGTCATGGCCGCAGGCATGGTCGCCCCGCTCGCCATGGCCCTGGCCACCACCGTGCGGCCGGGCCTGTTCTCGGAGCCCGAGCGTGAGAACGGCAAGGCGGCCTGGCTGCTCGGTGCGTCGTTCATCTCCGAGGGCGCGATCCCGTTCGCGGCTGCTGACCCGATCCGCATCATGGCCTCCTCGGTCGTCGGTTCGGCCATCACCGGGGCGCTGGCCATGGCCTTCAGCGTCGGTATCCGGGCCCCGCACGGCGGCATCTGGGTGCTCCCGATCATGGGCAGCGTCAGCCAGGTGCTGCTCTTCCTCGTGGCGCTCGCCATCGGTGTCGTCGTCATGGCGTCGATCGTCATCTTCCTGAAGTCCCGCGACACCAAGCTGGCTGAGGTCGAGGCAGTCGCCACCGTCTGACAGTCTTCGGTGGGGCTGCCCGTCAGCCCCACCGAACAGCTGTTCCACCGTCACCCACCTGACCGGCCACGTGGCACCGAGCCACGCGGCATCCGTCCACCGCACCACCCGTTCACAAAGGAGCACCCTCATGGCACAGCGCACTGTCACCATCGCCTCGTCAGTCGGCCTGCACGCCCGCCCGGCCGCCCTGTTCGTCGAGGCCGCGGGGGAGACCGGGCTCGACATCGAGATCGGCCGCCCCGGTGAGGACGCAGTCGACGCCACGAGCATCCTCGGTGTCATGGCGCTCGGCGCCAAGCACGGCGAGGAGATCGTGCTGACCGCTGAGGGCGACGGGGCCGACGAGGCCCTCGACACCCTCGTGGCCCTCCTCTCGCGCG
>JAGNQK010000004.1:0-11205 GCA_017989115.1 Dermatophilaceae bacterium
CGGCACGGCGGACGGGTCCGACATCGTGCTCCCTTCCCGACGGTGGGCGGGGCCGCGAGACGGGCCCCGCAGGCCACCCTAACGGCGTCGCGGCGGGGGGTCAGCGAGAGATCGGGCACACCGCGAGGGTGTGCGGTCGGCGGGTTCGAGTCGTCGGCGAACGGCCGGGTGGGTGGGCCGAGTGCCCGGTCGTGCGGGGTCGTGCGACGGTCAGGCGGGGTCGATCGCGGCGAACGGTGCGCCCATGGCAGCCAGTCGCTGCGCGCCACCGTCGATCGCGGTGAGCACGCACAACCCGGCGGAGGTCGCGGCGATCGAGTGCTCCCAGTGGGCGGCGCGCGACCGGTCGTTGGTGGCGACGGTCCACTGGTCGTCGAGCACGTGGTTGTCCTGCTCACCGAGGGTGACCATCGGCTCGATGCAGATCGTCGTACCCTCGACGACCTTCGGGCCCTTGCCCGAGACCCGGTAGTTCGGGACGTTGGGGTCCATGTGCATCGACGTGCCGATGCCGTGGCCCACGTAGTCCTCGACGATGCCGTACTCCCAGCCGCGCTCCTCCCCCGAGGCGGTGAGACTGTCCTCGACGGCGGCGCCGACGGCGTACAGGCTCTGCCCGACGCGCAGGGCGGCGATGCCGGCCCACAGTGAGGTCTCGGTGTCGTCGATGAGGGCGAGGTCCTGGGCAGAGCCGGCCTCGCGACCGCCGACGATCACGCTGATGGCGGCGTCGCCGTTCCACAGGCCAACCTGGGCGCCGCAGTCGATGGAGAGCACGTCACCCTCCTTCAGCACTCGCGAGCCAGGCATGCCGTGGACGATCTCGTCGTTGACGCTCGTGCACAGGGTGTGGCGGTAGCCGGGCACGAGCTGGAAGTTGGGGATGCCGCCGTGGTCGCGGATGTGCGTCTCGGCCAACGTGTCGAGGTCGAGCGTCGTCATGCCCGGGCGGACCGCGGCGGCCACCACCTCGAGCGTGCGGCCGACGAGGAGACCGGCGGTGCGCATGCCGGCGAGCTGCTCGGGGTTCTTGCCCTCGCAGCGGTCACGGTTGAAAAGACCCATGCGCGAAACCCTACCCGCGGTTTCGGCAGGGCCCGCAACGCAGAAGTTCGGATGGCAAGCAGCAATTGCTGCGTGCCCTCCGAACTTCTGCGTTGCTGAGCGACCGAGGTTGGATCGGCTGGTGCCGGATCAGGCCAGGGTGGCCAGCACCCGCTCCGTGACCTCGTCGACCTCGCCCATGCCGTCGACCTCGACGAGGACGCCGCGCTCACGGAAGGTGTCAGACAGCGGCTTGGTCTCGCGGTGGTAGATCGCCATCCGCTCGCGGATGACGTCCTCAGTGTCGTCGGCCCGGCCCTCGACCGCGGCGCGCTTCAGAAGCCGCTGCACCACGGCATCCTCGTCGACGGTCAGCTCGAGCACGTGCTCGAGCGTCTGGCCCTTGGACGCCAGCAGCTCATCGAGCGCGGCCACCTGCGGCAGCGTGCGCGGGTAACCGTCGAGAAGGAAGCCTGCCTGGCAGTCGTCCTGCGCCAGGCGGTCGGCGACGATCGCGTTGGTCACCTCGTCACTGACGAAGCCCCCCGACGCCAGGATCGACTTGACCTGGAGCCCGAGCTCGGTCTCGTTCTTGATGTTGGCCCGGAAGATGTCACCGGTGGAGATCGCCGGAATGCCGAAGTGCTCGGCGATCCGGGCCGCCTGGGTGCCCTTGCCGGCACCGGGAGGGCCGAGGATGAGAAGACGCATCAGCGGAGGAACCCTTCATAGTGGCGCTGCTGGAGCTGGGCCTCGATCTGCTTCACCGTCTCCAGACCGACACCCACGATGATGAGGATGGAGGTACCACCGAAGGGGAAGTTCTGGTTGGGATCGACGAGGACGAGCGCGATCAGCGGGATGAGCGAGATGAGCGCGAGGTAGATCGCGCCCGGCACCGTGATCCGGGTAAGGACGTAACTGAGGTACTCGGCCGTGGGTCGCCCGGCGCGAATACCCGGGATGAAGCCGCCGTACTTCTTCATGTTGTCGGCGACTTCGGTCGGGTTGAACGTGATCGACACGTAGAAGAACGTGAAGAAGAGGATGAGGCCGATGTAGAGCGCCATGTACATGGGCTTGTCACCGGTCACCAGGTTGGCGTTGATCCAGTCGACCCAGCCGGGGTTGTTGCCGTCGGCGCGCTGGTTGAACTGCGCGAGCAGCATGGGCAGGGACATCAGCGAGCTGGCGAAGATGACGGGGATGACACCGGCCATGTTCACCTTGAGCGGGATGTAGGTCGACGTACCGCCGTAGACGCGCCGCCCCACCATCCGCTTGGCGTACTGCACGGGGATGCGGCGCTGACTCTGCTCGACGAACACGACGAGTGAGATGACGACGAAGCCCATGAGGATGATGCCGATGAAGACGTCCCAGCCGGAGCGCTGCTGGATGGCCCACAGCGAGGCCGGGAAGCCGGCGGCGATGGACGTGAAGATCAGCAGGGACATGCCGTTGCCGATGCCCTTGTCGGTGATCAGCTCACCCATCCACATGACGACGCCGGTACCGGCCGTCATGGTCAGCACCATGATGAGGATGGTCACGACCGAGTCGTTGCTGAGGATGTTCGTGCACGCCGGGTTGTTGAACAGCGATGCCGGGTTCTGCGCGAAGGTGATGAGCGTCGAGGACTGGAGCACGGCCAACGCGATGGTCAGGTACCGCGTGTACTGCGTCATCTTCGTCTGGCCCGCCTGGCCCTCCTTCTTCAGGGCCTCGAACCGCGGGATCACCACCGTCAAGAGCTGCACGATGATGCTGGCCGTGATGTACGGCATGATCCCGAGCGCGAAGATCGACAACTGCAGCAGCGCGCCGCCGCTGAACAGGTTGACCAGGCCGAGCAGCCCGTTGCTGTTGTCCGCACCGCTGATGCACTGCTGCACGAGCGGATAGCTGACACCCGGGGTCGGAACGTGCGCACCGAGGCGGTACAGCGCGATGATCGACAGGGTGAACAGAATCTTCCTGCGCAGGTCCGGCGTCTTGAACGCGCGGCCGAAAGCGGTGAGCACAGGTCCTCCAGAGGTGCAGCCTGGTGTGGTGGCCGCGTCGTCAACAATCCGTCACAAGATACCCGCCGCACAGGGCTGGGCGCGTATCGGGGGCTAAACGCCGGATGCCGTAGAGCAGGTTCCCGAGGTGTCCCGGGACCCGGCCCTACGGCATCCGGTCAATGCAGTGGGTCAGGCGGTCGTCGCCGAGCCGCCCGCCGCCTCGATCTTCTGCTTGGCGCTCGCGGAGAACGCGTTGGCCGTGACGTTCACGGCCGCCGTGATCTCACCGCTGCCGAGAACCTTCACGAGCTGTCCGCTGCGGACAGCACCCTTGGACACGAGGTCCTCGATGCTCACGTCGCCACCCTCGGGGAACAGCGAGCTGAGCTTGTCGAGGTTCACGACCTGGTACTCGGTGCGGAACGGGTTCTTGAAGCCGCGAAGCTTCGGGAACCGCATGTGCAGCGGCGTGGTGCCACCCTGGAAGCCCTCCGGCACCTGGTACCGGGCCTTGGTGCCCTTGGTACCGCGACCGGCGGTCTTGCCACGACGGCCACCTTCACCGCGACCGACGCGGATCTTGGCGGACTTGGCGCCCGGCGCGGGACGAAGGTGGTGCACCTTCAGCGCTGCGGCACCCTCGGCGGCCTGTGCGGCCTTGGTGGTGTCTGCCATGTTCACTCAACCTCCTCGACAGCGACCAGGTGGGTCACTGTCTTGACCATCCCGCGGATCTCGGGACGGTCCTCCTTGACGACGACGTCGCCGATGCGCTTCAGACCGAGGCTGCGCAGCGTGTCACGCTGGTTCTGCTTGCCACCGATCTCGGAACGGGTCTGGGTCACCTTGAGACGGGCCATCACGCACCAGCCTTTGCCTCGGCGATGCCGGCGGCCTGAGCACGCAGCATCGCCGCGGGGGCGACTCGGTCCACCGGGAGGCCACGGCGTGCCGCGACCTGCTCCGGACGCTCGAGACCCTTCAGGGCCGCGACCGCCGCGTGGACGATGTTGATCGCGTTGTCCGAGCCGAGGCTCTTGGACAGCACGTCGTGGATGCCGGCGCACTCGAGGACCGCACGCACCGGACCACCGGCGATGACACCGGTACCGGGGCTGGCGGGACGGAGCATGACGACACCGGCAGCCGCCTCACCCTGGACGGGGTGCGGGATGGTGCCCTGGATGCGCGGGACCTTGAAGAACTCCTTCTTGGCCTCCTCGACACCCTTGGCGATCGCGGCGGGAACTTCCTTGGCCTTGCCGTAGCCGACACCGACGGTGCCGTCACCGTCACCGACGACGACGAGCGCGGTGAAGCTGAAGCGACGGCCACCCTTGACGACCTTGGCGACGCGGTTGATCGTCACGACGCGCTCGATGTACTGGCTCTTCTCGGGCTCGCGGGCGTCACGACCGCCGCGACCGCCCTCACGGCCACCGCGACCTTCGCGGCCGCCGCGCTCGGCGGTTGCGGGTCCGCCGGTGCCTCGACGCTGGGGTCCTGGCATCAGATGTTCCTCATCTCAACAACGGGGGTGTTCTGGGTGGCGATCACAGGGACAGACCGCCTTCGCGAGCGCCATCAGCGATGGCGGCGACGCGACCGTGGTACTTGTTGCCGCCACGGTCGAAGACGACGGCCTCGACGCCGGCAGCCTTGGCGCGCTCGGCGACGAGCTCGCCGACCTTCTTGGCCTTGGCGGTCTTGTCACCATCGAAGGACCGCAGGTCCGCCTCCATGGTGGAGGCCGACGCCAAGGTCTTGCCGACGGTGTCGTCGACGACCTGGACGAAGACGTGGCGCGACGAGCGGGACACGACGAGGCGGGGACGCCCGGTGGTGCCGGTGACGACCTTGCGGACGCGGAAGTGGCGACGGGCGCGTGAGGCGCTCTTGCCCTTGGCGCGCTTGACGATCAGTGCCATGGCTTACTTACCAGCCTTTCCGACCTTGCGGCGGATCTGCTCGCCCGCGTAGCGGACGCCCTTGCCCTTGTACGGGTCGGGCTTGCGGAGCTTGCGGATGTTCGCGGCGACCTCGCCGACGAGCTGCTTGTCGATGCCCTGGACCGAGAACCGGGTCTGGTTCTCGACCACGAAGGTGATGCCGGCGGGCGGCTCGACGGTGATCGAGTGCGAGTAGCCGAGGGCGAACTCGAGGTTGGAGCCCTTGGCCAGCACGCGGTAACCGGTGCCGTGGATCTCCAACTTCTTCTCGTAGCCGTCGGTGACGCCGAGCACCATGTTGTTGATGAGCGAGCGGGTCAGGCCGTGCAGCGAGCGCGACGTGCGCGCGTCGTCGGGGCGCTTGACCTCGAGAACACCGTCATTGGTCTCGACGGTGATCGGCTCGGCAACGACGTGGCTGAGCTCGCCCTTGGGGCCCTTGACCTTGACGGTCTGGCCATCGATGGCGATGTCGACACCCGAGGGGACGGTGACGGGGAGACGTCCGATGCGTGACATGTCAGTAACCCCTTACCAGATGTAGGCGAGGACTTCCCCACCCACACCCTTGTTGGCGGCCTGACGGTCAGTCAGCAGGCCGGACGACGTCGAGATGATCGCGACACCCAGGCCACCGAGAACCTTCGGCAGGTTGGTGGACTTGGCGTACACGCGCAGGCCCGGCTTGGAGACGCGGCGCACACCGGCGATGGAACGCTCGCGGTTGGGGCCGTACTTGAGGTTGATGGTGAGCGTCTGGCCCACCTCGGCGTCCTCGACGGTCCAACCGGCGATGTAACCCTCGGCCTCGAGGATCTCCGCGATGTGGCTCTTGAGCTTCGAGAACGGCATGGAGACTGCGTCCTTGTGCGCCGAGTTGGCGTTACGGACGCGGGTCAACATGTCCGCGATCGGGTCGGTCATGGTCATTGGGGCTTCCGCCCTCCCTCATCACGGTTTCCTCCCGGCCGGGTGGCCGGGCGGACCTGCGATGTAGATGGTGTGGTTCATGGATGCCGCGTGGTGCGGCGGGTGGGATGCCGGGTCGGTGACCGGCCGGCATCCCGTGGGTTCACCAGGAAGACTTGGTGACGCCGGGGAGCTCGCCGCGGTGGGCCATCTCCCGCAGGCAGATCCGGCACAGGCCGAACTTGCGGTAGACCGAGTGCGGACGGCCGCAGCGCTGGCAGCGGGTGTAGCCGCGAACCGCGAACTTCGGCTTCTTGTTCGCCTTGTTGACGAGGGCAGTCTTGGCCATTGCTCAGTTCTCCTTGAACGGGAAGCCGAGCGCCTTGAGCAGCGCGCGTCCCTCGTCGTCGTTCGTCGCCGTGGTGACGACCGTGATGTCCATGCCGCGGACGCGGTCGATCTTGTCCTGGTCGATCTCGTGGAACATCGACTGCTCGGTCAGACCGAAGGTGTAGTTGCCACGGCCGTCGAACTGCTTGGGCGACAGGCCACGGAAGTCGCGGATGCGCGGCAGGGCCGTGCTCACGAGGCGGTCGAGGAACTCCCACATGCGGTCGCCACGCAGCGTGGTGTGCGTGCCGATCGGCATGCCCTCACGCAGCTTGAACTGGGCGATGGACTTGCGAGCCTTGGTCACGACCGGCTTCTGACCGGTGATGGCCGTGAGGTCGCGAACCGCGCCCTCGATGAGCTTGCTGTCCTTGGCGGCGTCGCCGACACCCATGTTGACGACGACCTTGACGACACCCGGGATCTGCATGACGTTCGAGTAGTCGAACTGCTCACGCAGGGCGGGCTTGATCTCGTCCTGGTAGCGCGTCTTCAGGCGCGGCTTGGTTGCAGTGTCTGCCATGTCTCTCACAGGTCCTTGCCCGAGCGCACGCCGACGCGCACACGGCTCGCCTTCTGGCGGCCGTCACGCTCGACGGTCTCGACGCGGGTCTTGATCCGGGTCGGCTTCTTGTCGGACGGGTCCACGACCGCCACGTTGCTCACGTGGATGGGCGCTTCCTGGACGACGAGCCCACCGGTGCGGCTGCCCCGGGAGGACTGGCCGGCCTTGGTGTGCCGGGTGACCCGGTTGACACCCTCGACCGTCACGCGGCTGGTCTCACGGTTGACCGCGATGACCTTGCCCGTGGCGCCCTTGTCCTTGCCGGTGAGCACCTGGACGGTGTCACCCTTCTTGATCTTCATCGACGCCATGGCTCAGAGCACCTCCGGAGCGAGGCTGATGATCTTCATGAACTTCTTCTCGCGCAGCTCACGGCCCACGGGGCCGAAGATGCGGGTGCCCCGGGGGTCACCGTCGTTCTTGAGGATCACTGCCGCGTTCTCATCGAACTTGATGTAGGAGCCGTCAGCACGACGACGCTCCTTCTTCGTGCGGACGATGACCGCCTTGACGACGTCGCCCTTCTTGACGTTGCCGCCCGGGATCGCGTCCTTGACGGTGGCGACGATCGTGTCGCCGATTCCCGCATACCGGCGACCGGAGCCACCGAGAACACGGATGCACAGGATCTCCTTGGCACCGGTGTTGTCGGCGACGCGCAGTCGCGACTCCTGCTGAATCACTTGGCCTTCTCCAAAATCTCCACCACGCGCCAGCGCTTGGTCGCGCTGAGCGGGCGGGTCTCCATGATGAGGACGCGGTCACCGACGCCGGCGGCGTTGGCCTCGTCGTGCGCCTTGACCTTGCTCGAGCGCCGCATGACCTTGCCGTAGAGCGCGTGCTTGACGCGGTCCTCGACCTCGACCACGACGGTCTTGTCCATCTTGTCGCTCACGACGTAGCCCTGGCGGGTCTTGCGGTCGTTGCGGTCCGCACCCTGGGTGTCGGTCACGTTCTCATCCTTCGTCGTCTCGCTCACTTGGCGTCACCCTTCACGCCGATGCCGAGCTCGCGCTCACGCATCTCGGTGTAGATCCGGGCGATGTCCTTGCGGACGGCGCGCAGCCGACCGTGGTTGTCCAGCTGGCCCGTGGCCGACTGGAAGCGGAGGTTGAACAGCTCCTCCTTGGCCTTGCGCAGCTCGTCGACGAGTCGCTCGTCCTCGAGACCCCGCAGCTCCTTGGAGGTCAGGTCCTGGGAACCGACTGCCATCAGAAGTCACCACCCTCACGCCGGACGAAGCGACACTTCATCGGCAACTTGTGCATCGCGAGACGCATGGCCTCGCGGGCGATCTCCTCGGAAACACCGGAGACCTCGAACATGACACGGCCCGGCTTGACGTTGGCGATCCACCACTCCGGCGAACCCTTTCCGGAACCCATGCGGGTCTCGGCAGGCTTCTTCGTGAGCGGACGGTCCGGGTAGATGTTGATCCAGACCTTTCCGCCACGCTTCATGTAGCGGGTCATCGCGATACGCGCGGACTCGATCTGACGGTTGGTGACGTAGGCGGGCTCGAGAGCCTGGATGCCGTAGTCACCGAATGCGATGGTCGTACCACCCTTGGCAGCGCCCGAGCGACCCGGGTGGTGCTGCTTGCGGTGCTTGACTCGACGGGGAATCAACATGGTCAGGACTCCTCGGTGCTCGCGGCGACCGGAGCCTGCTCAGCGGGAGCCTCGGCCACGGGGGCGGGGGCGTCGCTGCGGCGGGCACGGGCCGGACGGTCTGCGCCGTCACGACGGGGGCCGCGGTTCTGGCGGGGTGCGGTGGCCTGCTGGGCGGCGAGCTCACGAGCCGTCATGTCGCCCTTGTAGATCCACACCTTGACGCCGATGCGGCCGAAGGTGGTCTTGGCCTCGTAGAAGCCGTAGTCGATCTGCGCGCGCAGGGTGTGCAGCGGCACACGGCCTTCGCGGTAGAACTCGGTGCGGCTCATCTCGGCGCCGCCGAGACGACCGGACACCTGGACACGGATGCCCTTGGCACCGGCGCGGGTGGCGGACTGCATGCCCTTGCGCATGGCGCGACGGAACGACACGCGAGCGCTGAGCTGCTCGGCGATGCCCTGCGCGACGAGCTGGGCCTCGACCTCGGGGTTCTTGACCTCGAGGATGTTGAGCTGCACCTGCTTGCCGGTGAGCTTCTCGAGCTCGCCGCGGATGCGGTCGGCCTCGGCGCCACGGCGACCGATGACGATGCCCGGACGGGCGGTGTGGATGTCGACGCGAACCCGGTCACGGGTGCGCTCGATGTCGACGCGGGCGATGCCGGCGCGGTCCATGCCCTCAGACATGAGCTTGCGGATCGCCACGTCCTCCTTGACGTAGTCGCGGTAGCGCTGACCCTCCTTGGTGGAGTCGGCGAACCAGCGGCTGCGGTGCTCGGTGGTGATGCCCAGACGGAAGCCGTGCGGGTTGACCTTCTGTCCCATCAGCGATTGCCTCCGTTCGTGGCCTTGGCGGGCTTGGGAGCGACGACCACGGTGATGTGGCTCGTGCGCTTGTTGATGCGACCGGCGCGGCCCTGGGCCCGCGGACGGAAACGCTTCATGGTGGGCCCCTCGTCGATGAACGCGGAGGCGATGATGAGGTCACGCTCGTCGAAGCGCACGGCGGCGGCGTCAGCCTTGAACCGGGCGTTGGCGATCGCGGACTCGAGGACCTTCAGGATCGGCTCGGCCGCACCTTGGGGCGCGAACTTCAGGACCGACACGGCATCCGTGGCCTGCTTGCCGCGGATGAGGTCGATGACCCGACGGGCCTTCTGCGGGGTCACCCGGACGTGGCGCGCGACAGCGCGAGCCTCGGTGACAGTGGTTTCGGTGGCCATCAGCGACGACGCCCCTTCTTGTCGTCCTTGACGTGACCCTTGAAGGTGCGCGTCGGTGCGAACTCGCCGAGCTTGTGGCCGACCATCGACTCGGTGACGAACACCGGGACGTGCTTGCGGCCGTCGTGGACGGCGAGGGTGTGGCCGAGCATGTCGGGCGAGATGACCGACCGGCGCGACCAGGTCTTGATGACGTTCTTGGTGCCCGCTTCGTTCTGGACATCCACCTTCTTCTGAAGGTGGTCATCGATGAAGGGGCCCTTTTTCAGGCTACGAGGCATTCCAGGCTCCTATCAGCGCTTCTTGCCAGTACGGCGGCGACGAACGATGAGCTTGTCGCTGGGCTTGCCGGGGCGGCGGGTGCGACCCTCGGGCTTGCCCCAGGGGGACACGGGGTGACGACCACCGGACGTGCGGCCCTCGCCACCACCGTGCGGGTGGTCGACGGGGTTCATCACGACACCGCGGACGGTCGGGCGCTTGCCCTTCCAGCGCATGCGGCCGGCCTTGCCCCAGTTGATGTTCGACTGCTCGGCGTTGCCGACCTCGCCGACGGTGGCGCGGCAGCGCACGTCGACGTTGCGGATCTCACCGGACGGCATGCGCAGCTGCGCGTAGGGGCCGTCCTTGGCGACGAGCTGCACGCGCACACCGGCCGAACGGGCGATCTTCGCGCCGCCACCGGGCTTCAGCTCGACGGCGTGGATGACCGTACCGGTCGGGATGTTGCGCAGCGGCAGGTTGTTGCCGGGCTTGATGTCGGCGCTCGGCCCGTGCTCGATCTGCATGCCCTGCTCCAGGCCCTTGGGGGCCAGGATGTAGCGCTTCTCGCCATCGGCGAAGTGCAGGAGCGCGATCCGCGCGGTGCGGTTCGGGTCGTACTCGATGTGAGCGACCTTCGCCGGGATGCCGTCCTTGTCGTGGCGACGGAAGTCGATGACGCGGTAGGCACGCTTGTGGCCACCACCGATGTGACGGGTGGTGATGCGGCCGTTGTTGTTGCGGCCACCGGTCTTGGTGAGCGGACGGACGAGGGACTTCTCGGGGGTGGAGCGGGTGACCTCGACGAAGTCGGCCACGCTCGACCCGCGACGCCCCGGCGTCGTCGGCTTGTACTTACGGATACCCATGGTTTGTCCTCAGCTTCCTCAGGCGCCGGCGCTGCCGAAGATGTCGATCGAGCCCTCGCGGAGGGTGACGATCGCGCGCTTGGTGTCCTTGCGCTTGCCGATGCCGAACCGCGTACGACGGGCCTTGCCCACGCGGTTCATGGTGTGGACCGAGTCGACCTTCACGTTGAAGATCTGCTCGACGGCGATCTTGATCTCGGTCTTGTTCGACCGCGGGTCGACGATGAAGGTGTACTTGCCCTGGTCGAGCAGCCCGTAGGACTTCTCGGACACCACCGGCGCGATCAGGATGTCGCGGGGGTTCTTGCCCTGGCTCACTTGTCGTCCTCCACATCAGCCTTGTCGGCCTTCTTGGCCTTCGCGGGCTTGTCGGCCTT
>JAGNQK010000004.1:11305-41701 GCA_017989115.1 Dermatophilaceae bacterium
GGCCTTCGCGGGCTTGTCGGCCTTGTCGGCCTTCTTGGCCTTGGCCGGCTTGTCGTCCTGGACCGCCTCGGCCTTGTCGGCCTTCTTGGTCTTGGCCGGCTTGTCGTCCTGGACCTCGACGGCCTCGGCCGGCGTGGTGTCCTGGATCGCGGACGCCGTGGTGCCCTGGAAGCGGTCGACGAGAGCGTCGAACGCCGCCTTGGTGAACACGACGTCATCGGCGCACAGCACGTCGTAGGTGTTGAGCTGGTCGACGGCGAGCACGTGCAGGTCGGCGATGTTGCGCACCGACTTCAGCGACACGATGTCGCTGCGGTCGAGCACGACGAGCACGTTCTTGCGCAGCGTCAGGCCGGCGAGCAGCTGGACGGCAGCCTTGGCCGAGGGGACGTCTCCGTTGGAGATCGACTCGACGACGTGGATGCGGTCGTGGCGCGCCCGGTCCGACAGGGCCCCGCGCAGGGCGGCGGCCTTCATCTTCTTGGGGGTGCGCTGCGAGTAGTCACGCGGCTGCGGGCCGTGGACGATGCCACCACCGGCGAACTGCGGTGCGCGGGTCGAGCCCTGACGGGCGCGGCCGGTGCCCTTCTGCTTGTAGGGCTTGCGGCCACCACCGCGCACGTCCGCCCGGGTCTTCGTCGAGTGCGTGCCCTGACGAGCTGCCGCGAGCTGGCCGACGACGACCTGGTGGATGAGCGGGACGTTGGTCTGCACGTCGAAGATCTCCGCGGGGAGGTCGACGGTGAGCGTCTTGGTTGCCATGCGGGTCACGCCCCCTTCGCGGCCGAGCGCACGAGAACGACGGCGCCGCGGGGGCCGGGGACGGCACCCTTGAGCAGCAGCAGGCCCTTCTCGGCGTCCACGGCGTGGACGGTGATGTTCTGGGTGGTCTGGCGCACGCCGCCCATGCGGCCGGCCATGCGCATGCCCTTGAAGACGCGGCCGGGCGTGGAGGCCCCACCGATCGAGCCGGGCTTGCGGTGGTTGCGGTGCGAACCGTGCGACGACGAGACGCCCTTGAAGCCGTGACGCTTCATGACGCCCGCGAAGCCCTTGCCCTTGGTCGTGCCGGTGACGTCGACGCTCTGGCCGACCTCGAAGGTGTCGGCGCCGAGCTCCTGGCCGAGGCTGTAGTCGCCCGCGTCAGCGGTGCGCAGCTCGACGACGTGACGGCGAGGGGTGACCCCAGCCTTCTCGAAGTGGCCGGTGAGCGGCTTGGTGACCTTGCGCGGGTCGATCGCGCCGTAGCCGAGCTGAACGGCCGCGTAGCCGTCGGTCTCGGCGTCGCGGACCTGGGTCACGACGTTCGGGCCGGCCTGGATCACGGTGACGGGCACGAGGCGGTTGTTCTCGTCCCACACCTGGGTCATGCCGAGCTTGGTGCCCAGCAGACCCTTCTGGGTCTTGGTGGAAGTGGTCATGTCGTCAGCCTCAGAGCTTGATCTCGATGTTGACGTCAGCCGGGAGGTCGAGACGCATCAGCGAGTCGACGGCCTTGGGCGTCGGGTCGATGATGTCGATGAGGCGCTTGTGGGTGCGCATCTCGAAGTGCTCGCGGCTGTCCTTGTACTTGTGCGGCGACCGGATGACGCAGAACACGTTCTTCTCCGTCGGGAGCGGCACAGGGCCGACCACGGTCGCTCCGGCGCGGGTGACCGTGTCCACGATCTTGCGCGCCGAGCTGTCGATGACCTCGTGGTCATACGACTTCAAGCGGATGCGGATCTTCTGTCCCGCCATCTGACGTTCCCGTCTCTCTCTCGCCTACATCTGTCTCAGTGCCGGTTCCGGTGAACCTCCGACCCCCGCGGTCGGGCGTGTCGCCCTTGCTCCGCAGCCCGGCGCAGGCGGTTTCCCGCATGTGTCCGGAGGTTCGGCTGTCCCGGTGGAACCGGGGCCTGGCACTTCGCTCACGAGCCGCCCCGCCGTGATTGGCGGTGCGTCACCTCGCGGCGGTGGGCGAGCGTGACCCTCTCGGGACGCGTTCGCACGCCAAGCAACCTGATAAGTGTGCCAGAGGGGATGCGGCCGGACCAAATCGGCCGATACACCACCGACTGGATGCCGCCCGCGCACCTTCGCGCTGATGGCGCGTCGTGCCGGTACCGGCTCACATGGAGGGGACAGGTCGCGCTGACGTCGCTGCCAGCCCTGCCACACACCGTGGGACACGAACCGGCGGGCATCCCGCCCACCGGACGAACCCAAGGAGCAGATCGCATGCCCGTCTCCCCCACCTCCCTGAAGATCGCCGCCGTGAGCGGCCTGATCGCCATCGGCGCCGGAGTCGGTGTCGCCACCGCCTCGGCCGAGACCACCCCCAGCCCGAGCAGCACCAGCTCGTCCACCGCGAGCTCCGGTGCCGCTGCGGCGAACCAGGGCGCCGCCTCGACCAGCACGGACGACACGGGCCCCCGCGGCGGCCAGAAGGGCGGGCGCGGCATGGACAGCGCCGCCCTCGCCAGCGCCCTCGCGCTCGACGAGGCCAAGGTCACCGCGGCGGTCAGCGCCGCTCGTGAGGCCACCCGCCCCGACGCACCGGCGCAGGGCGAGACCCGGACGCCGCCCACCGAGGCCGAGCGCACGGCGCGCCAGAAGGCGTTCGCCACCGCTCTGGCCAAGGAGCTCGGCATCGACGAGGCCAAGGTCACGGCGGCGCTGGAGAAGGTCAAGGCCGCCCACGAGGCCGAGCACAAGACCGAGCTGACCGCGCGCCTGGACGCTGCGGTCACGGCGGGTGACCTCACGGCATCCGACAAGGCCTCGGTGCTCAAGGCGTTCGACGCCGGCGTCCTCCAGGGTGGCCCCGGCCCCCGCTGACCCTGGCTGCTGGAACTCAGGCCCGGACTGGCGTACCCCGCGACAGTCCGGGTCTGGGCTACGGGTCACTCGGCGGGCCGAACGACGACGGCTCCTACAGTTGCGCCATGTCGGAGACGCCCGAAGGCGCAGTCCTTGCCACAGACCACGCTCTGGCCTTGCGGCTCGTCACCGAGTGCGGGGACCTGGCCCAGCAGATGCATGCCGCTGGGGTGGACACCGAGTACAAGTCGTCGTTGTCCGACGTGGTCACTGCTGCAGATCGCGCCTGCGAGGCCCTCGTCGTCTCGGTGACGCAGCAGGAGCGATCGTCCGATGGAGTCCTGGGCGAAGAGGGTGCGTCCTTGCGTGGCACCTCCGGTCGTCGATGGGTGATCGACCCGGTTGACGGCACCCACAACTTCACCATGGGGATCCCCTACTGGTGCAGCGCGCTCGCCCTCGAAGGCTCGGACGGCGCCTGCTCGGAGCCGTCTACCAGCCGTCGACCGCCGAAGTCTGGTTGGGCGGTGCCGGTGCGCCGACGACTCGTAACGGGGTGCCGGTTGCGGCATTGGTCCCCCGACGGCTCGACGAGTGCGTGCTGGCCACCTACCTGCATCCCGCGACGCTGCGCGACCCCAACCTCGCGGAGCCGTGGTTCGCGATCGTCGGAGATGCAGCCACGGCCCGCATGTTCGGGTCCGGATCGTGCGACCTCGCCTCGGTCGCGAGCGGCCGAATGGACCTGTGGGTCCAACACTCCACGGCCGAATGGGACTGGCTACCGGGCAAGGCGCTCGTGGATGCAGCCGGAGGACGAACGGCGGTGGTCCGGCACCGCGGACACACCTGGCACATCGCCGGCAACCCCCGAGCAGTCGGCGACGTGCTGGATGTTCTTCGTTTGTCGTGAGGCAGGAAGGCTTGCCAGCGCCCTCCTCCAGACGGACCTGTGAACGAGTGAGCGCAACATGCCGTGGCGATCGTTGCGCCACGGCATGTTGCGCTCACTCGACTGACCCCCGCCGGGACCGCACAGCGAAGGGCCCCGCACCGTTTCCGGTGCGGGGCCCTTGCGTTGCTCAGGCTACGAGCAGGGGGCGAACCCCCTCAGATCACTTGGTGATCTTGGTGACGCGGCCGGCGCCGACGGTGCGGCCGCCCTCGCGGATCGCGAACTTGAGGCCTTCCTCCATCGCGATCGGCTGGATGAGCTCGACGGCCATCTCGGTGTTGTCACCGGGCATGACCATCTCGGTGCCCTCAGGCAGCTTCACGACACCGGTGACGTCCGTGGTGCGGAAGTAGAACTGCGGGCGGTAGTTGTCGTAGAACGGCGTGTGACGGCCACCCTCGTCCTTGGACAGGATGTAGACGTTGGCGTCGAAGCCGGTGTGCGGGGTGATCGAGCCGGGCTTGACGACGACCTGGCCGCGCTCGACATCCTCGCGCTTGATGCCACGAAGGAGCAGGCCGACGTTCTCGCCAGCGCGACCCTCGTCGAGGAGCTTGCGGAACATCTCGATGCCCGTGGCCGTGGTCTTGGTGGCGGGACCCTCGTGGATGCCGACGATCTCGACCTCCTCGTTGACCTTGAGGATGCCGCGCTCGATGCGACCGGTGACGACGGTGCCACGACCGGTGATCGTGAAGACGTCCTCGACGGGCATGAGGAACGGCTTGTCCGTCTCACGAACCGGCTCGGGGATGTAGTCGTCGACGGCGTCCATGAGCTCGAGCACGGTGGCGCCCCACTCCGGGTCGCCCTCGAGGGCCTTGAGCGCCGAGACCTTGACGACCGGCAGGTCGTCGCCCGGGAACTCGTAGGTGGACAGCAGCTCGCGGACCTCCATCTCGACGAGCTCGAGGATCTCCTCGTCGTCGACCATGTCGGCCTTGTTGAGCGCGACCACGACGTAGGGGACGCCGACCTGGCGGGCCAGGAGGACGTGCTCCTTCGTCTGCGGCATCGGGCCGTCGGTGGCGGCGACGACGAGAATCGCACCGTCCATCTGGGCCGCACCGGTGATCATGTTCTTCACGTAGTCAGCGTGACCGGGGCAGTCGACGTGCGCGTAGTGACGACCCTCGGTCTGGTACTCGATGTGCGCGATGGAGATCGTGATACCGCGCTGCTTCTCCTCGGGCGCCTTGTCGATGTCGTCGAACGCGAACTGGGGGTTCAGGTCCGGGTACTTGTCGTGCAGAACCTTGGAAATCGCAGCCGTCAGCGTCGTCTTACCGTGGTCGATGTGACCGATGGTGCCGATGTTGACGTGCGGCTTGGTCCGCTCGAACTTTGCCTTCGCCACTTGATGTCCTCCTCAGGACTTGAGTGAGTTGAACGCCGATACGACCGGGCAGGACGTGGCGTCGTACTTGGGATTGGTTGGGATGGCTTCTCAGCCGAGACCAGCGACCAGTCTAGCGGTCACTCGCCCCGGGTCTTCTTGATGATCTCCTCGGCCACCGACTTGGGGACCTCGGCGTAGGAGTCGAACTCCATCGAGTAGTTCGCCCGACCCTGGGTCTTGGACCGCAGGTCGCCGACGTACCCGAACATCTCGGAGAGCGGGACCAGGCCGCGGACGACCTTGGCACCACTGATGTCCTCCATGGCCTGGATGTGGCCACGGCGGGAGTTGATGTCACCGATGACGTCACCCATGTAGTCCTCCGGGGTGCGCACCTCGACGGCCATCATCGGCTCGAGCAGCACGGGCTCGCACTTGCGCACGGCCTCCTTGAGTGCCATCGAGCCGGCGATCTTGAACGCCATCTCCGAGGAGTCGACGTCGTGGTAGGCGCCGTCGAGCAGGGTGGCCTTGATCCCGACGAGCGGGTAGCCGGCCAGCACGCCGTACTGCATGGCGTCCTGGATGCCGTTGTCGACGGAGGGGATGTACTCGCGCGGGATACGACCACCCGTGACCTTGTTGGAGAACTCGTAGAGCTCACCCTCGGCCGTGTCGAGCGGCTCGAGCGCGATCTGGACCTTCGCGAACTGGCCCGACCCACCCGTCTGCTTCTTGTGGGTGTAGTCGTACTTCTCGATCGAGCGCTTGATCGTCTCGCGGTAGGCCACCTGCGGCTTGCCGACGTTGGCCTCGACCTTGAACTCGCGACGCATGCGGTCCACGAGGATGTCGAGGTGGAGCTCGCCCATGCCGGCGATGATCGTCTGGCCGGTGTCCTCGTCGAGGTGGACCTGGAACGTCGGGTCCTCCTCGGCGAGCTTCTGGATGGCCGTGCCGAGCTTCTCCTGGTCACCCTTGGTCTTGGGCTCGATGGCCACCTGGATGACCGGCTCGGGGAAGGTCATCGACTCGAGCACGACCGGCTTGTCGATGTCACACAGGGTGTCACCGGTGGTCGTGTTCTTCAGGCCGATGGCGGCGTAGATGTGGCCGGCCAGAGCGCCCTCGACGGGGTTCTCCTTGTTGGCGTGCATCTGGAAGAGCTTGCCGATGCGCTCCTTCTTGACCTTGGTCGCGTTCAGCACCTGGGTGCCGGCGGAGATCTGTCCGGAGTACACGCGGATGAAGGTCAGCGTGCCGAAGAACGGGTGCGAGGCGACCTTGAAGGCCAGGGCCGAGAACGGCTCGTCCTTGCTGGGCTGGCGGGTGACCTTCTCCTCCTCGTTGCCCGGGGCGTGGCCCACCATGGCGGGCACGTCGAGCGGCGAGGGCAGGTAGGACAGGACGGCGTCGAGCATGGGCTGCACGCCACGGTTCTTGAAGGCCGAGCCACACAGGACCGGGTAGACCTCGGAGGAGATGGTCAGCGCACGGATGCCGGCGACGATCTCCTCGGTGGTCAGCTCGGCACCCTCGAGGTACTTCTCCATGAGGGAGTCGTCGGCCTCGGCGACGCGCTCGATGAGGTGGTGGCGGTACTCCTCCACCTTCTCGACCATGTCGGCCGGGATCTCTTGGACCTCATACTTCGCGCCGAGGGTCACGTCACCCTTGGCGTCGCCGGGCCACACGAGGGCCCGCTTGGTGATGAGGTCGATGACACCGATGAAGTCGTTCTCGGCACCGATGGGCAGCTGGAGTACGAGGGGCTCCGCGCCGAGGCGGTCCTTGATGGTGTCGACGGTGAAGTAGAAGTCCGCACCGAGCTTGTCCATCTTGTTGACGAAGCAGATGCGCGGCACGTTGTACTTGTCGGCCTGACGCCACACCGTCTCGGACTGCGGCTCAACGCCCTCCTTGCCGTCGAACACGGCCACGGCGCCGTCGAGGACGCGCAGCGAGCGCTCGACCTCGACGGTGAAGTCGACGTGCCCGGGGGTGTCGATGATGTTGATCTGGTGGTCTTCCCAGAAGGAGGTCACGGCGGCAGACGTGATCGTGATGCCGCGCTCCTTCTCCTGCTCCATCCAGTCAGTCGTGGAGGCACCGTCATGCGTCTCGCCCATCTTCCGGTTGACGCCGGTGTAGAAGAGGATGCGCTCGGTGACGGTGGTCTTGCCGGCGTCGATGTGCGCCATGATGCCGATGTTGCGGACCTTCTTGAGGTCCGTCAGGACGTCCTGTGCCACGTTCGTGTTCTCGTCTCGTTCGCTGCGGGGTGATGCGGTTGGTGGTGCTGGCGGCGGTGCGCCAGCGGCGTCCGGATGCCGGGAGCGTCAGGTGACGCTCACGGCATCCGGACGCAGGTGGTCACCAGCGGTAGTGCGCGAAGGCCTTGTTCGACTCGGCCATCTTGTGCGTGTCCTCGCGGCGCTTGACTGCGGCACCGAGACCGTTGGAGGCGTCGAGGATCTCGTTCATGAGGCGCTCAGTCATCGTCTTCTCACGACGCTGACGCGAGTAGCCGACGAGCCAGCGCAGCGACAGGGTCGTGGCCCGGTTGGGCTTGACCTCGATCGGCACCTGGTAGGTCGCGCCACCGACGCGGCGGGACTTGACCTCGAGCGTCGGCTTGATGTTGTCGAGCGCGCGCTTGAGGGTCTGGACGGGGTCGGTGCCGGTCTTCTCGCGGCAGCCCTCGAGGGCGCCGTAGACGATGGTCTCGGCGATCGACTTCTTGCCGTCGAGGAGGATCTTGTTGACGAGCGACGTCACGAGCGGGCTCTGGTAGACCGGGTCGACGACGAGCGGCCGCTTCGGAGCGGGTCCCTTGCGAGGCATCAGGCCTTACCCTTCTTCGCGCCGTAGCGGCTGCGGGCCTGCTGACGGTTCTTCACGCCCTGGGTGTCGAGGGCGCCACGGATGATCTTGTAGCGAACGCCGGGGAGGTCCTTCACACGGCCGCCACGCACGAGCACCATCGAGTGCTCCTGCAGGTTGTGACCGACGCCGGGGATGTAGGCGGTGACCTCGATGCCGCTGGTCAGGCGCACACGGGCGACCTTGCGCAGGGCGGAGTTCGGCTTCTTCGGGGTGGTCGTGTACACACGCGTGCACACACCGCGGCGCTGCGGAGAGCCCTTGAGGGCAGGAGTCTTGACCTTGGTGGTCTTGTCCTGCCGGCCCTTGCGCACCAGCTGGTTGATGGTAGGCAACCTGGATCCTTTGCTTGTCTTCGTCGATGCCCGGCAGTGCTGCCGAGGCTCCTTGGGGTGTCCGGCGCTCGACCCCCGCAGTCGGGCGTGTCACACCGGGTGCTCCTCCCTGCACTCCCCATGGCTCACCCGTGAGGGTCAGGACGTGGGGTGCCCGGCAAGAGGTGGGCGAGGCGCCTGCCCGACACCTCTCGGCGGCTGGCTGCGCTCCAGGGTCTGGACCTAGCCAGACACGATGACCAAGATTACCGGTATGCCGGGGGTGGGTCCAAATCGCTTGAGTACGCCCGGTGCTCAGCCCGCGCTGGCGCCGAAGGCCGGCGGGTAGGAGAACGGCCCCGCGAGGTCGGCCCGCCAGGCGTTGAGCCGCTTGACCAGGAAGTGGTCGTCCGGCCACGGACCCGGCGAACGGATGCCGTGCGGCGCCGCCGGCTCGAACCCGAAGTGGGCGTACCAGCCGGGGTCGCCCAGCAGGACGACCGAGGGTTCGTGACGTTGGTCGGCGGTCACGATCACGGCAGCGACGAGAGCCGAGCCGATGCCCTCACCCTGCCGCTCGGGCAGCACGCCGATCGGTCCGAGGGCCACCGCGGACCCCTCCCCCATGCGCGCCCGGCTGCACACGACGTGCCCGACGACCTCGCCGTGCAGTTCGGCCACGAAGGTCAACGAGTCCAGGACGTCACCGTCGGCGCGCAGGCGGTCGAGGATCTCCACCTCGGCACAGCGGTCCGCACCCTCGGGCACCCCGAAGGCCGCCTCGTGCAGGGCGCGGGTGGGCTGTTCGTCTCCGGGCAGCTCCCGCCGGATGACCAGGGCTGGGTCCATCCCCCGATCCTCTCATCCTCCCCCGACGCCGACGGGCGGGGACGCACGGTGGTGACCCACCGGCATCCCCGCCCGTCTCGGTGCGGAGTGGCTGACCTCAGATGCGGTCGAGCCCGAGCTCGCTGTCGTCCAGGCGGACGGCCTCGCCGCTGCCCGGACCGAACGCGGTGTACGAGTAGTCGTCGTAGCTCGGCATCGAGTACATCGCCGCCTTGGCCTCCTCGGTCGGCTCCACCGCGATGTCGCGGTAGCGGGGCAGACCCGTACCGGCCGGGATGAGCTTGCCGAGGATGACGTTCTCCTTGAGGCCGAGCAGGGAGTCGGACTTGCCCTCCATGGCGGCCTCGGTGAGCACGCGGGTGGTCTCCTGGAAGGAGGCCGCGGACAGCCACGACTCGGTCGCGAGCGACGCCTTCGTGATGCCCATGAGCTCGGGACGACCGGATGCCGGCTTGCCGCCCTCGGCGAGGACGCGGCGGTTCTCGTCCTCGAAGCGACCACGCTCGGCGAGCATGCCCGGAAGCAGGTCCGCGTCACCCGACTCGATGATCGTGATCCGGCGCAGCATCTGCCGCACGATGACCTCGATGTGCTTGTCGTGGATCGACACACCCTGCTGGCGGTACACGCTCTGCACCTCGTCGACAAGGTGCATCTGCGTCTGGCGCGGTCCGAGGATGCGCAGCACGTTCTTCGGGTCGATGTTTCCGGCCGTCAGACGGGTGCCGACCTCGACGTGCTGGCCGTCCTGCACGAGCAGGCGGGCACGCTTGGTGACCGGGTACGCGTGCTCCTCGGAGCCGTCGTCCGGCGTGAGCAGCAGGCGACGCGTCTTGTCGGTCTCCTCGATGGTGATCCGGCCCGACGCCTCGGCGATCGGGGCGACACCCTTGGGGGTACGCGCCTCGAACAGCTCGACGACACGCGGCAGACCCTGCGTGATGTCGTCACCGGCCACACCACCGGTGTGGAAGGTACGCATCGTCAGCTGGGTGCCGGGCTCACCGATCGACTGGGCCGCGATGATGCCGACGGCCTCGCCGATGTCGACGAGCTTGCCGGTCGCGAGCGAGCGGCCGTAGCACAGCGCGCAGGTCCCGACCTTGGAGTCACACGTGAGCACCGAACGGATCTTCACCGAGTCGACGCCGGCGGCGAACAGGGCGCCGATGACGACGTCCCCGAGGTCGATGCCCGCGGCGGCCAGGGTCTCGCCGTCCTTGACGACGTCCTCGGCCAGGGTGCGGGCGTAGACCGAGGTCTCGACGTCGTCGTGGACCGTACGGGCGCCGGTGCGCTCGTCGACGGCCGCGATCGGCATCGGCAGACCCCGCTCGGTGCCACAGTCGTCCTCACGGATGATGACGTCCTGCGACACGTCGACCAGACGACGGGTCAGGTAGCCCGAGTCGGCGGTGCGCAGCGCGGTGTCCGCGAGGCCCTTGCGCGAGCCGTGCGTGGAGATGAAGAACTCGAGCACCGAGAGGCCCTCGCGGAAGTTCGCGCGGATCGGTCGCGGGATGATGTCGCCCTTCGGGTTGGACACCAGGCCACGCATACCGGCGATCTGGCGCAGCTGCATCCAGTTACCACGGGCACCCGAGGACACCATCCGGTAGATGGTGTTGGTCCGCGGGATGTTGGCTTCCATCTCGTCGGCGACCTCCTTGGTCGCCTGCGTCCAGATCTCGATGAGCTCCTGGCGACGCTCGTCGTCGGTGATCAGACCGCGCTCGTACTGCGTCTGGACCTTGGTGGCCTTCTCCTCGTAGCCCTCGAGGATCTCGAGCTTGCGCGGGGGCGTGACGACGTCGGAGATGGCGACCGTGGTGCCCGAGCGGGTGGCCCAGTGGAAGCCGTACTCCTTGAGCGCGTCCAGGCTGGCCGCGACCTGCACCTTGCTGTAGCGCTCGGCGAGGTCGTTGACGATCGTGGACAGACGCTTCTTGTCGACCTGGTCGTTGACGAACGGGTAGTCCACCGGCAGCGTCTCGTTGAACAGCGCCCGACCCAGCGTGGTCTCGACGAGCAGCGCGGCGGCGTAGCCCTCGGCGTCGAGCTCGACACCCTCGGGCAGGGCCGTCAGCGGCGTCGGGACGACGTCTTTGAGGCGGATCTTCACGAGCGAGCCGAGCTCGATCTCGCCGGCGTCGAAGGCCATGCGGGCCTCGGACACGGTCGAGAACACGCGACCGGCACCCTTGCCGTCCTCCACCTCGGTGGTGAGGTGGTACAGCCCGATGATCATGTCCTGGGTGGGCATGGTCACGGGGCGGCCGTCGGCCGGCTTGAGGATGTTGTTCGAGGACAGCATGAGGATGCGGGCCTCGGCCTGCGCCTCCGCCGACAGCGGCACGTGGACGGCCATCTGGTCACCGTCGAAGTCCGCGTTGAACGCGGTGCAGACGAGCGGGTGGATCTGGATGGCCTTGCCCTCGACCAGCTGGGGCTCGAAGGCCTGGATGCCGAGACGGTGCAGCGTGGGTGCGCGGTTCAGCAGCACCGGGTGCTCGGTGATGACCTCTTCGAGGACGTCCCACACGACCGAGCGCTGACGCTCGACCATGCGCTTGGCCGACTTGATGTTCTGGGCGTGGTCGAGGTCGACGAGGCGCTTCATGACGAAGGGCTTGAAGAGCTCGAGCGCCATCTGCTTGGGCAGGCCGCACTGGTGCAGCTTGAGCTGCGGGCCGACGACGATGACCGAACGGCCGGAGTAGTCGACGCGCTTGCCGAGCAGGTTCTGGCGGAAGCGGCCCTGCTTGCCCTTGAGCATGTCGGACAGCGACTTCAGCGGGCGGTTGCCCGGACCGGTGACCGGGCGGCCACGACGGCCGTTGTCGAACAGGCTGTCGACGGCCTCCTGCAGCATCCGCTTCTCGTTGTTGACGATGATCTCGGGCGCGCCCAGGTCGAGCAGTCGCTTGAGGCGGTTGTTGCGGTTGATGACCCGGCGGTACAGGTCGTTGAGGTCAGAGGTCGCGAAGCGGCCACCGTCGAGCTGCACCATGGGTCGCAGGTCCGGCGGGATGACCGGGACGGCATCCAGGACCATGCCCGAGGGCTGGTTCGTCGTGGTCTGGAACGCGCTGACGACCTTGAGGCGCTTGAGCGCGCGGGTCTTGCGCTGGCCCTTGCCGGTGGCGATGATCTCGCGCAGCAGCTCGGCCTCGGCGTCGAGGTCGAAGGTCTGCAGGCGCTTCTGGATCGCCGCGGCGCCCATGCCGCCCTCGAAGTAGAGACCGAAGCGGTCACGCATCTCGCGGTAGAGCACCTCGTCGCCCTCGAGGTCCTGGACCTTGAGGTTCTTGAAGCGGTCCCAGACCTGACCCAGGCGCTCGAGGCCCTGGTCGGCCCGGCGACGAATGGCGTTCATCTCGCGCTCGGCGGAGTCGCGCACCTTGCGGCGGGCATCGGCCTTGGCACCCTCGGCCTCGAGGGCCGCGATGTCGGTCTCGAGCTTCTTGGCGCGGGCCTCGATGTCGGCGTCGCGGCGGTTCTCGAGTTCCTTCTTCTCGACCTCGATCTGCGCCTCGAGCGAGGGCAGGTCGGCGTGACGCTGGTCGACGTCGACGCTGGTGATCATGTAGGCGGCGAAGTAGATGACCTTCTCGAGGTCCTTCGGGGCCAGGTCGAGCAGGTAGCCCAGACGGCTCGGGACACCCTTGAAGTACCAGATGTGGGTGACGGGGGCGGCGAGCTCGATGTGGCCCATCCGCTCGCGGCGCACCGCGGCGCGGGTCACCTCGACGCCACAGCGCTCACAGATGATGCCCTTGAAGCGCACGCGCTTGTACTTGCCGCAGGCGCACTCCCAGTCGCGGGTGGGGCCGAAGATCTTCTCGCAGAAGAGACCGTCCTTCTCCGGCTTGAGGGTGCGGTAGTTGATGGTCTCGGGCTTCTTGACCTCACCGTGGCTCCAGGCGCGGATGTCCTCGGCCGAGGCGAGGCCGATGCGCAGGAGGTCGAAGTCGTTCACGTCAAGCACGTTGTGCTTCCCTACTCTCGTTCGTTCGAACGTTCAGTTCTGGTGTCACCCGGTCACGGGCTGGGTCGGGGCCTCTCGGCCTCGTCTGTCCCCTGGTGGCCGGCGCCGTGCGCCGGCCACCTCGGGGTTGTCGAGGGGCGGGGCCCCGGTGGGTCAGACCTCTTCGACGCTGCTCGGCTCGCGCCGGGACAGGTCGATTCCCAGTTCCTCCGCTGCGCGGAAGACGTCCTCTTCGGCTTCGTGCATCTCGATGGTCGTGCCGTCGCTGGACAGCACCTCCACGTTGAGGCAGAGGCTCTGCATCTCCTTGATGAGCACCTTGAAGGACTCGGGGATGCCGGGCTCCGGGATGTTGTCGCCCTTGACGATGGCCTCGTAGACCTTCACGCGACCGTTGACGTCGTCGGACTTGATGGTGAGCAGTTCCTGCAGCGCGTAGGCGGCGCCGTACGCCTCGAGGGCCCAGACCTCCATCTCACCGAAGCGCTGGCCACCGAACTGGGCCTTACCGCCGAGCGGCTGCTGGGTGATCATCGAGTAGGGGCCGGTGCTGCGCGCGTGGATCTTGTCGTCCACGAGGTGGTGCAGCTTGAGGATGTACATGTAGCCGACCGAGACGGGCTCGGGGAAGGGCTCGCCGGAGCGACCGTCGAACAGCCGCGCCTTGCCGCTGCCGTCGATGAGGCGAACGTCGTCACGGGTCTTGGTCGTCGAGTCGAGCAGACCGATGATCTCGTCCTCGCGGACACCGTCGAACACCGGGGAGGCGACGCGGGTGCCGGCCGGGGCCGAGCGGGCGTCGTCCGGAATGAGGCGGGCCCACTCCGGGTCACCGTCGATCGTCCAGCCACGGCTGGCTGCCCAACCCAGGTGCAGCTCGAGGATCTGGCCCACGTTCATGCGTCCGGGGACACCGAGCGGGTTCAGCACGACGTCGACCGGCGTGCCGTCCTCGAGGAAGGGCATGTCCTCGACCGGGAGGATCTTGGAGATGACGCCCTTGTTGCCGTGGCGGCCAGCGAGCTTGTCACCGTCGGTGATCTTGCGCTTGTTGGCCACGTAGACGCGCACCAGCTGGTTCACGCCCGGGGGCAGCTCGTCGCCTTCGTCCTTGTCGAAGACCTTGACGCCGATGACGGTGCCGGTCTCGCCGTGGGGCACCTTCAGGGAGGTGTCGCGCACCTCGCGCGCCTTCTCACCGAAGATCGCACGGAGCAGGCGCTCCTCCGGGGTCAGCTCGGTCTCACCCTTGGGCGTGACCTTGCCGACGAGCAGGTCGCCGTCGCGGACCTCGGCGCCGATGCGGATGATGCCGCGCTCGTCGAGGTCGGCCAGGACCTCCTCGGAGACGTTCGGGATGTCCCGGGTGATCTCCTCGGGGCCGAGCTTGGTGTCGCGCGCGTCGACCTCGTGCTCCTCGATGTGGATCGAGGACAGGACGTCGTCCTGCACGAGCCGCTGGCTGAGGATGATGGCGTCCTCGTAGTTGTGGCCCTCCCACGGCATGAACGCCACGAGCAGGTTGCGCCCGAGGGCCATCTCGCCACCGTCGGTCGCGGGACCGTCGGCGATGAGGCCGCCGGCCTCGACGCGGTCACCCTCGGAGACGATGACGCGCTGGTTGTAGGAGTTGCCCTGGTTGGACCGGTTGAACTTGTTGATCCGGTAGGTGCGGGTCGTGCCGTCGTCACCGGCGACGGTGACCAGGTCGGCGGACACCTCGGTGATGACACCGGCCTTCTCGGCCACGACGACGTCACCGGAGTCGACCGCGGCGCGGTACTCCATGCCGGTGCCGACGAGCGGGGCCTCGGCCCGAACGAGCGGGACGGCCTGACGCTGCATGTTCGAGCCCATGAGCGCACGGTTGGCGTCGTCGTGCTCGAGGAACGGGATCAGCGCGGTCGCCGCGGACACCATCTGGCGGGCGGAGACGTCGATGTAGTCGACGTCGACGGCCGGGACGTACTCGACCTCGCCACCCTTGACGCGCACGAGCACGCGCTCGTGGGCGAAGGCGGTGCCCTCCTCGTTGAGGGTGGCGTTGGCCTGGGCGATGACGTGCTCGTCCTCCTCGTCGGCGGACAGGTAGTGCACGTCGTCGGTCAGGCGACCCTCGGTGACCTTGCGGTACGGGGTCTCGATGAAGCCGAAGGCGTTGATGCGACCGTAGGACGCGAGCGAGCCGATGAGGCCGATGTTCGGGCCTTCCGGGGTCTCGATCGGGCACATGCGGCCGTAGTGCGAGGAGTGGACGTCACGGACCTCCATGCCGGCGCGGTCGCGTGAGAGACCACCCGGGCCGAGCGCCGACAGGCGACGCTTGTGCGTCAGGCCGGCGAGCGGGTTGTTCTGGTCCATGAACTGGGAGAGCTGGCTGGTGCCGAAGAACTCCTTGATCGACGCCACGACCGGGCGGATGTTGATCAGGGTCTGGGGCGTGATCGCCTCGACGTCCTGGGTCGTCATCCGCTCGCGCACGACGCGCTCCATCCGGGACAGGCCGGTACGGACCTGGTTCTGGATGAGCTCGCCGACGTTGCGCAGGCGGCGGTTGCCGAAGTGGTCGATGTCGTCGGTCTCGACGCGGATGTCGACGGCCTCGCCGCGGCGGTGGCCGGGCATGGTCTCCTCGCCGGCGTGCAGCGCGACGATGTACTTGATCGTGGAGACGATGTCCTCGATGGTGAGCGTCGACTGCGACAGCTCGCTCTCCAGGCCCAGCTTCTTGTTGATCTTGTACCGGCCGACCTTGGCCAGGTCGTAGCGCTTGCCGTTGAAGTAGAGGTTGTCGAGCAGGGTCTGCGCGGCCTCCTTGGTCGGCGGCTCGCCCGGACGCAGCTTGCGGTAGATGTCCAGGAGCGCGTCGTCCTGACCCGTGGTGTGGTCCTTCTCGAGGGTGAGTCGCATCGACTCGTAGTCGCCGAACTCCTCGAGGATGCGCTCGTTCGTCCAACCCAGGGCCTTCAGCAGGACCGTGACCGACTGCTTGCGCTTGCGGTCGACGCGAACGCCGACCATGTCGCGCTTGTCGATCTCGAACTCGAGCCAGGCACCGCGGCTCGGGATGACCTTGGTGGTGTAGATGTCCTTGTCGGACGTCTTGTCGGGCGTGCGCTCGAAGTAGACGCCCGGGCTGCGGACGAGCTGCGAGACGACGACGCGCTCGGTACCGTTGATGATGAAGGTGCCACGCTCGGTCATGAGCGGGAAGTCGCCCATGAAGACCGTCTGGCTCTTGATCTCACCGGTGGTGTTGTTCATGAACTCCGCGGTGACGAACAGGGGTGCGGAGTAGGTCTGGTCCCGCTCCTTGCAGTCCTCGATCGAGTACTTGACCTCCTCGAAGCGGTGGTCGCGGAAGCTCAGCGACATCGAGCCGCTGAAGTCCTCGATGGGAGAGATCTCCTCGAAGATCTCCTCGAGGCCGGAGCGGTCGGGGACGTCGGTGCGCCCCTCCGCCTTGGCCGCGGCGACCCGGGCCTGCCAGCGCTCGTTGCCGAGGAGCCAGTCGAAGCTCTCGGTCTGGAGGGCAAGGAGGTCGGGGACCTCCATCGGCTCACGGATCTTCCCGAAGGAGAGCCGGCCGGTCACCGTCATTGCGGTGTTCATGTGCTTGGACGTGGTGCGCGAGGCAGCCAAGGAGGGTTCCTTCCACAGGCCTGTTCAGAACATCTGGGCTGGCTGCACCCACCGGAACCGCCCGTCGTGGACACCGGCCGCGTTTCCTCCCGGGTAACCGGGGGCATGGCGGCGCGACGACTCAGCGACGAGTGGGGGCAGGTAGGGGGCAGCGCAAAGTGACAACATACCCGAAGAAGGCACACCTGTCCAACCGAGTCAAGCCCCCTGGCTCCGGTTGCGGCCCACTGCCGAAGCGGTGGACCGCATCAGGATGACGGTCGGACACCCGGTCGTCAAGGCAACCCCCCGATCTGTGCACAACTGGCTCAGGCACACGCACGACGGGCGGGCCCGGACCGTGTGGTCCGAACCCGCCCGTTGGCGGTGCTTCAGTCCCCCGAGGGGGACCTGGTCACTTGAGGGTGACGGTGGCGCCGGCGCCCTCGAGCTGCTCCTTGGCCTTGTCGGCCGCAGCCTTGTCGACCTTCTCGAGGACGGCCTTGGGGGCGCCGTCGACGAGGTCCTTGGCCTCCTTGAGGCCGAGGGAGGTCAGCGCGCGGACCTCCTTGATGACGGCGATCTTCTTCTCGCCGGCGGACTCGAGGACGACGTCGAACTCGTCCTGCTCCTCGGCGGCGGCGGCGTCGCCGCCACCGGCGGGGGCGCCCGCTGCGGCCACGGCGACCGGGGCGGCGGCGGTGACCCCGAAGGTCTCCTCGAACTGCTTCACGAACTCGGAGAGCTCGATGAGGGTCATCTCCTTGAAGGCGTCAAGGAGCTCGTCGGTGCTGAGCTTGGCCATGATGGCGTCCTTTCTGAACTGCGGTATGCCGTGAGTGGCGTTTTGGTGGTGGAGTCACCGAACCCGGTTGCCCGGGTGTCGGATCACTCCGCGTCGCCACCCTCGGCGACGTCGGTGGCCTCGGCCGCGGGTGCGGCGTCAGCGGGGGACTCGTCGGCCGCGGCCGGGGCGGCGGCACCGGAGTCCGGGCCCTCCGTCTCGACCTTCGCCCGCAGCGCGTCGACCGTGCGAGCGGCCTGCGAGAGCGGAGCGGCGAAGAGGTAGACCGCCTTGCTGAGCGAGGCGTTCATGGCGCCTGCCAGCTTGGCGAGGAGAACCTCGCGGGACTCGAGGTCCGCGAGCTTGGTGATCTCGGCGGCGCTGAGGGCCTTGCCGTCCAGCACACCGCCCTTGATCACCAGGAGCGGGTTTGCCTTGGCGAAGTCACGCAGACCCTTGGCAGCCTCGACCGGGTCGCCCTCAACGAAGGCGATGGCGGTCGGTCCGACGAGCTGACCGTCGAACGCGGTCACCCCGGCGTCCTTGGCGGCGAGCTCGGTCAGCGTGTTCTTGACCACGGCGTAGGTCGCGTTGCCCCGCAGGGAGTTGCGCAGGTCGGTGATCTGCTTCACCGTGAGCCCGCGGTACTCCGTGAGGACGGCGGCGTTCGAGCTCTTGAACTTGTCAGAGAGCTCGGCGATGGCCGCTGCCTTGTCGGCACGAGACATGGGCGCCTCCTTCCGTCGTGTGGACCTCCGGTCGAGGGGCCCGACACGAGAAAGAGCCCCGGCGCAGGGCACGGGGCTCAGGAGGGCGGACGTGAAGCGAGCTTCACGGCATCCGACATCTGATGTCGCGGCCTGCGCTGGTTGCCCGCTCTCACGCGGAACCTTCGGTCACGTGCGGGTGCACGCGACAACCGGCGGTCTTTGGTCAAGCCCAAGGGTACGGGTCGAGGCGGTGAGACCCAAATCGCGTCGATCAGCCGGCCCTTGGTGTGGGCCGGCTGATCGAGGGTGAACCGAGAACCTGGCGGTCAGGCGGACACGGCATCCGGCAGTTCTGCGGCCTTGCGGCGCACGATCAGCCCGAGCACGAGGAAGACGACACCCCAGGCGACGGCGATGACTCCGAGCAGCCAGACGATGCCGACGACGGCCCGCCCCGGGTTGGCGATGAAGATCCAGCCGAGCGCGATGTCGAGCAGCGCACCGAGCACCAGCAGCCAGCGCGGCGCGACCTGCACCGTCCCGAGGGCACCCACCAGCTCGAAGACGCCGCGCACGAGCAGCCAAATGCCGAGCACCCAGGTCAGGGCGGCGGCCGCCATGCCCGGTCGGGTGAAGGCCAGGAAGGCGACGACGAGAGCGACGGCCGCCATGCCGAGCAGCAGCATCCGCTGCCCGCGGCCCAGGCCCTCGGTGAAGGCGTTGGCGGCCAGGCCGATGCCGTCGACGAGGGCCCACACCCCCCAGAGCACCACGACGACGACGATGGTCTGCTGCGGCCAGGCCATCGCCACGATGCCGAAGACGATGCCGATCAGGCCGCGCAGGACCAGCAGCTTCCAGGATGCGGTGAGGGACTCCTTGGTCATGGTGATGTCTCCGGTTCTTCCGTGGCGTCGGGGATGGTGGTTGCAGCAGGGGGGCCGACAGCTGCAGGGGGCATGGGGGGATTTGCAGGTTCGGGGGTGGTGGCGGTTGCGGGTTCGGGGTCGGCTGCTGGGGCGGGGACCCCGGACAGCAGCGGGCCGAGCCACTGCGACCCCGGATCGACGTCGACGAACAGCGCCTTGAGGAGCAGGGTCAGCGGCAGGGCGAGGATCGCGCCGAGCGGGCCGAGCACCCAGGCCCAGAAGACGAGCGACAGGAAGGTCAGCGTCGTCGTGAGGCCCAGCGCGTCCGCCTGGTACTTCGGCTGGATGATCGACTGGATCACGACGTTGATGACGGAGTACAGCACGATGACGGCGAACATGAGACCGGGGCCGCCCTCGAGCAGGCCGATGATCGCCGGCGGGATCACCCCGATGACGAACCCGACGTTCGGGATGAAGTTCGTGACGAACGCGAGGACACCCCAGACGAACGCCCCCGGGATCCCGAGCAGGGCCAGCACGACGGTGTCGATGGCCGCGACGATGAGGCCGAACACCGTCGACACCGTGAGGTAGGTGCGCGTCCCCTGCGCGAAGGACGTCAGTGACGCCACCACGTTCGGGCGTTCCTCCCGGGCCGTGAGCAGGTGGGCCGGGAACTTGCCCGAGTCGAACCCGATGAACAGCACGAGGGTTGCGACGAAGGCCAGGCTGGCGAGGATGCCCACGAGGTTGGCCGTGAGCCCGGTGAGGACACCCGCCAGCCGGCCCAGGTCGACGCTCGACGCGACGGCATCCACCTGCTCGTCCTGCAAACCCAGGCTCCGCAGCGAGGTGCTGACGCTGGCGACGAGGTCATCCATCTGCGTTGCGTACTGGGGGATGAGGCTGGCGAGCTTCGCTCCCGAGACGGCGAGCGAGGCCACGAGGGCGATGACGATGAGGTAGACGAGCGCGATCGTCGCGAGGATCCCGGCCCACGCGGGCGCCCCACGGCGCTCCAGGACCCCGCGTACCGGCGACACGGTGACGACGAGCACCACCGCCAGCGCCGTGGGTGCGAGGAGCCAGGCGCCGGCCCGCATGCCGGCCACGGCCACCACGGCCGCAGCCACACCGAGCAGGATGAGGAGAGGTCGCGGGATGGGGGCCGCGGCACGCGTGGTCTCCATGGACGGTTCCTGTCCGCTCGCTCGGCGCCGGTGCCGTCTGGCCGCCTGCGTGGATCCGAGCGTACTGACGCCCAACCCGGGTTGACTCGCCCTCAGCGGGTGGGGCCCGGCGTGTCGCGACGTGGCGCCGGGTCGGGGTCGTCGCCCGATCGTCCTCACGGATGACGCGAGAGCCCGCCTCCCCCATCGGGGAGGCGGGCTCTCGTGGTGTCGCGCTGGGACGATCAGGCGTCCGCGGTCTCCTCGAGGAGGTTGCGGGTGCGCGTCGCGTCGAGCGGGATGCCGGGGCCCATCGTCGTGGCCAGCGTGGCCTTGGCGATGTAGCGGCCCTTGGAGGCCGAGGGCTTCAGACGCAGGATCTCCTCGAGGGCGGTCGCGTAGTTCTCGACGAGCGCCTTCTCGTCGAAGGAGACCTTGCCGATGATGAAGTGGAGGTTCGCGTGCTTGTCGACGCGGAACTCGATCTTGCCGCCCTTGATGTCGGTGACGGCCTTGGCCGTGTCCATCGTGACCGTGCCGGTCTTCGGGTTGGGCATGAGGCCGCGGGGGCCCAGGACCTTGCCGAGACGACCGACCTTGCCCATGAGGTCAGGGGTGGCGACGACGGCGTCGAAGTCGAGCCAGCCGCCGGCGACCTTCTCGAGCAGGTCGTCGGAACCGACGAAGTCGGCGCCGGCAGCCTTGGCGGCCTCGGCCTTGTCGCCGTTGGCGAAGACGAGGACGCGGGCGGTCTTGCCCGTGCCGTGCGGGAGGTTGACCGTGCCGCGGACCATCTGGTCGGCCTTGCGGGGGTCGACACCGAGGCGCATGGCGACCTCGACGGTCTCGTCGTACTTGGCCGACGCGGTCTTCTTCGCGAGGCGAACGGCGTCGAGCGGGGCGTAGGTGACGTCGGCGTCGATCTTCTCGGCGGCGGCGCGGTAGGACTTGCTGCGCTTCATGTGCTGCTCCTGGTGTGCTGCGGTGGAGGTGTGGTCAACGGGCCAGCGCTGGCCCTGCCACCGGTGGGGCGCCGACGTGGCGCCCCACCGGCATCCGGGTTCGGATGCCGTGGCACCCGCACGGGCGGGCGCCGGTCCGGGCTCAGAGCTCGGTGGTGATACCCATCTGGCGGGCGGTGCCGGCGATGATCTTCATCGCGGCGTCGATGTCGTTGGCGTTGAGGTCGGGCATCTTGACCTCGGCGATCTCGCGGACCTGGTCCTTGGTGAGCTTGCCGACCTTGACCTTGTGCGGCTCGCCGGCGCCCTTCTGGACACCCGCGGCCTTCTTGATCAGCTCCGACGCCGGGGGCGTCTTGGTGATGAAGTCGAAGGTGCGGTCTTCGTAGACCGTGATGACGACGGGGATGATGCTGCCGCGCTGGTGCTCGGTCGCCGCGTTGTACGCCTTGACGAACTCCATGATGTTGACACCGTGCTGACCGAGCGCGGGGCCGACCGGCGGCGCCGGGGTGGCCGCGCCGGCCTGGATCTGCAGGTTGATGTACCCGGAGATCTTCTTCTTCTTGGGGGGCATGTTCTGTCCTTGTGGTGGTGGTGACGGGCCGACGCCGTGGGCGATGACCCCTTTGCAGCCCCGAACCCCGGGGCAGGGTCCTACAGCTTGGTGACCTGGCTGAACGACAGCTCGACCGGGGTCTCGCGACCGAAGATCGACACGAGCACCTTGAGCTTCTGGGTGTCGGCGTTGATCTCGGAGATCGTGGCGGGCAGGGTCTCGAAGGGCCCGTCCATGACGGTGACGGACTCGCCGACCTCGAAGTCGACGACCGTGGTCTCGCGCCCCGCGCTCGACGCGGATGCCTTGCCGCCCGCTGCCGCGGCGGCCGCAGCGGCCTCGAGGTCGGCCGGCTTGATCATCGAGTAGACCTCGTCGAAGGTCAGCGGCACCGGCTGGTGCGCGTTCCCGACGAACCCGGTGACCCCGGGGGTGTGGCGCACGGCGCCCCACGACTCGTCGGTGAGGTCCATGCGGACGACGACGTATCCCGGCATCCGGACCCGGCGGACGAGCTTGCGCTGGCCACCCTTGATCTCGGTGACCTCTTCCATCGGGACCTGGATCTCGAAGATGTAGTCCTCCATGTTCAAGGAGGTGATGCGGGTCTCGAGGTTGGCCTTCACGCGGTTCTCGTAGCCGGCGTAGGAGTGCACGACGTACCAGTCGCCGACCTTGCTGCGCAGGTCGTCCTTGAACGCCTGGACCGGGTCGACCACGTCGAGGCGGTCGCCGTCCTCGTCGGTCGCGGAGGCAACCGGGGTCTCGGCGGCGTCATCGTCGGCGGAGGTGTCCACGTCATCGTCGGCGGAGGTGTCCACGTCGTCGGCGCTGTCGACACCCACGGCGGCGTCCAGCCCCTCGGCCACCGAGTCCGCCTCACGCGACCCCTCGGTCACGGTGTCGGGCAGCACCTCGGGCGCGTCGTCGGACGCTGCGTCGGGGTTGTCGGTCCACTGGTCGGACACGGGAAACCTCTTCCTTGTTCGGTGAATGCCGGATGGTGCGGCCGTGATGGCGCCTTGCGGCGCGGCGTCAGGAGCCGAACACCAACCCGACGAGCTTGCTGAAGCCCAGGTCGAGCCCGGACACGAGGGCCATCATCACGGTGACGAAGACGATGACGACGAGCGTGTAGTTCCACAGCTCGTTACGAGTCGGGCGGACGACCTTGCGCAGCTCATCGAGGATCTGGCTGACGAACAGGGTCAGTGCCTTGACCCACCGGGAAATGGGGTTGCCGCCCGACTCCTTGCCCTTGGCGGGCTTGGAGGGAGTCCTGGTCTGACCCACGTCAGTCACGGTGCCTCTTCACGTTCGTTGCCATGTCGGTGCCTTTGCGCGCGGCGCGACCGCGAAGGCACCCATCGTTCGGATGCAGTCGTGGACGAACCACACGTGCGACGCAGGGCAGGAGGGACTCGAACCCCCAACCGCCGGTTTTGGAGACCGGTGCTCTACCAATTGAGCCACTGCCCTACGAGTGTCCCGGTCGGGTGGGGCACTCGCCCGGTGCGACCGTCACCCTCGGGCACGCCGAAGGATGGTGATCACACCGAAGGGCAAGCATACGCGACGCCCCACCCGGGCGCGAACTCGCTCGCGACTGCGGCGCTCGTGGGCGGGTCCGGTCCCTGCTCTGCCACGATATGGGGGTGAGCACCGACACCGCAGCCACCACCCCCCTCGCCGAGCGTTCCCCCCAGGAACTGCAGGCCTACCTCGAGGAGCAGCGCGCAGCCTACGACGCACTGTGCGAGCGCGGCCTGACGCTGGACCTCACCCGTGGCAAGCCGAGCAGCGCCCAGCTCGACCTGTCCGACAGGTTGTTGTCCCTGCCCGAGGGGGTCAAGGACGCCGACGGTGTCGACGTGCGCAACTACGGGGGCCTGACCGGCCTGCGGGAACTGCGCGAGATGTTCGCCGAGCTGCTGTGGGTCGACCCCGACCAGCTCGTCGCCGGTGGCAGTTCCAGCCTGACGATGATGCACGACGTGCTCGTCCAGCACCTGCTGCACGGCGGGCTGGACTCGCCCAGGCCGTGGAAGGACGAGGAGAAGGTCACCTTCGTCTGTCCGGTGCCCGGGTACGACCGGCACTTCACGATGCTCGCCTCCTACGGCATCGAGATGGTGAGCGTGCCGATGCTGGCCGACGGCCCGGACGTCGCCGCCGTCGAGGCCCTCGTGCGCGACGACCCGTCGGTCAAGGGCATGTGGATCGTCCCGACGTACGCCAACCCGGCAGGGTCCGTGGTCACGCAGGAGGTCGCGAGCCGGCTGGCGTCGATGCCCACAGCGGCCCCGGACTTCAGGATCTTCTGGGACAACGCGTACGCGCTGCACCACCTCACCGCCGACGAGGCGAAGTCGGCCGACATCCTCTCCCTGTCCTCGGCCGCCGGGCACCCGCACCGACCGATCATGTTCGCGTCGACGAGCAAGATCACCTACGCCGGCGCCGGGGTCGCGTTCCTCGCCGCGTCCCGCGACAACATCGCCGCCTACCTGGGGCACCAGCAGTTCGCCTCGATCGGCCCCGACAAGGTCAACCAGCTCCGCCACATCCAGTTCTTCGGCTCGGCGCAGGGTGTGCGTGACCACATGGCCCGCCACCGCGAGATCCTCGCTCCGAAGTTCGCCGCGGTGGATGCCGCGTTGACCGCCGAGCTGGACGGCCTGGGCATCGCGGAGTGGACCCGCCCGGCCGGCGGTTACTTCGTCTCCCTCGACGTCCCGGATGGCTGCGCGGCCCGCGTCGTCGCCCTGGCGAAGGCCGCCGGCATCGCCCTGACCCCCGCGGGGGCATCGTTCCCGCACGGTCAGGACCCCCGCGACCGCAACATCCGACTGGCACCGTCCTTCCCCCAGCTGGCCGAGGTCGAGACGGCCATGGCGGGGGTTGCGACGTGCGTCGCCCTCGCCGCCGCTGAGCAGCTCACGGCCGTAGGCTGAGGGCATGTCCGAACCCCAGGAAAGCCTGACCACCGACCTCGGCGCCTACAGCCTCGATGACGAGGACCAGCTGCAGCCCGGGGACACCTTGGACGACGACGACGTCGACGTCCTCGACCGCGGCTACTCCCCGCCGGACACCGACCGCGGGTCACGCGCCCACGGCGTCACGGCATCCGAACAGCACCGCGACGAGACCATCGAGCAGCGGATCGCCCAGGAGGTGCCGGACCCGACGTCTGCCTACGGTGCCCCCGACAACGAGTCGGGCCTGCACGAGCGGGACCGCATCGGCGGCGACGACCCCGACAGCATCGACGCCGAGGACGACTGGATCGGCGACGGCGAGGTCGGCGGGCTGCGGGCCGGTCGCCTCGTCGCCCCCGACCGCGGGGTGGGCGAGGACAGCGAGAGCCTCCTGATCGGCGAGGACGTCGGCATCGACGGTGCGGCCGCCTCGGCCGAAGAGGCCGCGATGCACGTCATCGAGCGACTGCCCGAGGACAGCGACTCCGAGTGAGCGAGGCGACCGCTGCGTCCCAGCGGTCCGTGACGGACCTGCCCAAGGCTCACCTGCACCTGCACTTCACCGGGTCCATGCGGGTGGAGACCGTCCGCGACCTCGCCGAGCAGCACGGCATCCGACTGCCTGCGGCCCTGACCCACGACTGGCCGCCGCACTTCGACGCCGCGGACGATCGCGGCTGGTTCCGCTTCCAGCGGCTGTACGACGCGGCCCGCGCGTGTGTGCGCGGGGAGGCCGACATGCGCCGGATCGTGCGCGAGGCGGCGCTCGACGACGGCGCTGAGGGGTCGCGCTGGCTCGAGCTGCAGATCGACCCGACGTCGTACGCGCCGTTCGTCGGCGGCATCACCCCGGCGATCGAGATCGTGCTCGACGAGGCCCGGGCGGTCTCCGCCGAGCCGGGGGCCGCGCAGGTCGGTGTCGTCGTGGCGGCGAGCCGGATGCGGCACCCGTTGGAGGCGCGGACGCTGGCCCGGCTGGCGGCGCGGTACGCGGGATCGGGGCCGGGCACCGTGGTCGGGTTCGGCCTCTCGAACGACGAGCGCCGCGGGGTGACGGCTGAGTTCGGGCCGGCCTTCGCGATCGCGGACCGGGCGGGGCTGGCCCTGCTCCCCCACGCCGGTGAGTTGCTCGGGGCGCAGGCCGTCGCCGAGACCCTGGACTCGCTGCGCCCGGACCGGCTCGGCCACGGGGTCCGCAGCGTGGAGGACCCGGCGGTGCTCGACCGGGTCGTCGCCGCGGGCGTGGCGCTCGAGGTGTGCCCCGGGTCGAACGTGGCCCTCGGGGTGTACGTGGACGCGCACGAGGTTCCGTTGCGACAGTTGCTGGATGCCGGGGCGACCGTTGCGCTCGGAGCCGACGACCCGGTGATCTTCGGGTCGCGGCTCGCGCAGCAGTACACGACCGCGCGCGAGGTGCACGGCATCGACGACGCCGGCCTGGCCGGGTTGGCGCTGGGGTCGCTGCGGGCCAGCCGGGCACCCTCGGACGTGGTCGCCGCGGCCGTGGCGGACGTCGATGCCTGGCTGCGCGGCTGAGGTAGCGCGGCGCGGCTGGGTCGGCGCGGCTGACGCGCTGCGGAGGGCGTGCCTGAGAGCCTGAGGGGGGTGGGGGCCAGGGGACGTCCGGATGCTTCACGTCGTGAGCCACCGCCTGGCCAGGCCATGCCCACGCTCGTGGCGCAGGCGGCCCCGGCCTGAAGGCTCCCGTTGTCCACAGGGATGCGGGGCGCGAGCACTTGTCCCCAGCCGTCGGAGTCGGTCTTCAGTCAGCGAGCCTCCATGGGCACGCTGGCGCCATGGATGATGCACGAGGACTACCGAACACGTGGGTGCCCGCCCTTCGCCGCGCCCGAACGTTCCTCACCGTGCAGGAGGAGGTGGGGTTGGCTCTGCGCGAGCATCGCCGGCGACTCGGCCTGAGTCAGCGTGCGTACGCGAAGCATCGGGGTCTGAGTCGCGCCATGCTCGCTCGACTCGAAGCAGGCGCCGGGCAGATGCGCCTCGACACGATCTCCGATGCTCTCGTCGGAACGGGCTTCATGCTGTGTGTCACGTTCTCGCAGAGCGAGCCCGATCCGTCCCCGGACGGCGGGGCATCGGGATGTTCCGCCACCAGCGACGATGAGCCGGAGCTTCAGGTGGTACCCCGGCGCGTCCCACCGGAGGCCTGGGCGCCGACCGACCTCGTGGCCGCGGTTCGCGGTGGCAGCCGCCGGTTCCCGGCCCACCGAAAGGTCTACGCGGTGACCAACCCGCCGCTGTGGTGGTGGATGCACGAGTTCTTCAACGGTCCGACCGAGAAGCCGAAGTGGTACGCACCCGTGCCACGTCCCGACCTCACTCTGCTCCTCGGCGACCTGGGTGACGACGACGAGGGGGATGACCACGGGGACAGCAGCCCCGACGACGCCGCGGCGGCTCCACACGGCGACGAACACGACGCGGCGTGATCGACAGCTCGCGCAACCCTCACCGCCACCCCACCATCCCTGCCCTCCCCTCTGGGACATCCCTGCCCTCCCCCGCGAACCATCCCCCGGATGGTTCAACGCCGCGGAGCAACCGTTGAGTGGCGCACTACTCGATCCACCCCCTGGATGGTTCGAGCACGGGGCGAGCGGGGCCCGTCTGGCTCACCACGCGATGCATCCAGGGATTGCTTCGCGTGGTGAGCCGGCGGGGCAGGTGGCTCACGATGTGAAGCATCCGGACGTCCCCCCACCAGTACCTGGCCCCGCTCTCAGCGGTCGCCGTTGCGGATGCCGCCCCACCGGTGTCAGCGCACCACCTTCACAGGCTGTGGCCGACGAACACCGGCTCGTTGACGAGGGTGACGCCGAAGACGTCGTGAACGCCGTCGCGCACCGTTCGCCCCAAGTCAGCGATCTCGGATGCCGTCGCCCCGCCCCGGTTCGTCACCGCGAGTGTGTGCTTGGTCGACAGCGCCGCGGGCCCGGGCATCCCGAAACCCTTGGTGAACCCCGCCCGCTCGATGAGCCAGGCGGCGCTGGTCTTCACCTGTCCGCCGGCATCCGGGTAGCGCGGCGGGGAGACATCAGCACCGAGGTGCTCGTGCACGCGCTCCTCCAGCGCCTCTAACTGTGCCGGGCTCAGCAGCGGGTTGGTGAAGAACGAGCCGCAGCTCCACGTGTCGTGGTCACCGGCATCCAGCACCATGCCGCGACGCCGCCGCTGCGCCAGCACCGCCTCACGCGCCTCGGCGAGCGGCACCCGGTCACCCACGGCGACGCCGAGCTGGGTCGCGAGATCGGCGTAGCGAACGGGCTGTGACAGCGTCCCCGGGATGAGCTGGAACATCACGTCGATGACGACGTAGCGGTCGGTCCCCTTGAACAGCGAGTGCCGGTAGCTGAACCGGCAGTCCAGCGACATCATCGTCCGCACCCGTCCTTCGAGGCGGTCCCACACGCGGACCCGGGCGATGGTCTGGGCGACCTCCTGCCCGTAGGCCCCGACGTTCTGCACGGGCGTGGCACCACACGACCCGGGGATGCCGGACAGCGCCTCGATCCCGGACCACCCCTCGTCGACGGCCCGGGCCACGACGTCGTCCCACGGCTCCCCCGCCGCGACGGTGACGTTGGCTCCGCCGCACTGGTCCAGCGAGTCGACGACCAGGCCCCTGGTCTCGACCTTGACCACGGTGCCGGCGAACCCGGCATCCGCGACGACGAGGTTGGAGCCGCCACCGAGCACGAGCAGCGGTTCGTCGGCGTCGTCCACCTCACGCACGGCGTCGACGAGCTCGTCAGGCGTCTCGACGACGACCATCCGGGCAGCAGGGCCGCCGACCCGCATCGTCGTGTGGGCGGCGATCGGTTCGTCGTGCAGCAGGCGCATCAGTCGAGCCGGACGACCGCGATGCAGCGGCCCAGCACCTTGTCACCGCCACACGTCGTCGTGACGTCGACGGTGACCCGCCCGGTGTCGGGGTCGACGGCCTTGACCAGTCCCTGCACCACGATCTCGTTGCCGTCGACGGGCACCTCGACGGGGCGGGTGAACCGGGTGCCGAACTCGACGACCCTGCCGGCATCCCCGGCCCAGTCGGCGACGACGGTGCCGGAGGCCCCCATCGTCCACATGCCGTGGGCGATGACGTCGGGCAGCCCGACCGAGCGGGCGAACTCCTCGTCCTGGTGGATGGGGTTCTGGTCCAGGGAGGCGTTGGCGTAGGCGACGAGGGTCTCGCGGGCCACGGGCACGGTCACCGGGCCGATGACGTCGCCGACGGCGACCTCGGACAGCGGGCGAACAGGCATGCTCACTCCTCCCCGCCGCGAACGACGATCGTGGACGTGGAGGTCGCGACGGCATCCCCGGCGGTCGTCGCGAGCTCGGTGCGGGTGGTGACCATCGAGTGGCCGCCGGCGGAGCGCACGGCATCCACCGTCGTGACGCCGACGAGCTCGTCCCCGGCCGTGATGGGTCGGTGGTGGACGAACCGCTGCTCGCCGTGCACGACCCGGCTGAAGTCGATCGCCGCCTCGGGGTCGGTGACGTAGGCGCGCTCGCTCTGCTGGGAGAAGCGCACGGCCATCGTCGGTGGCGCGATGACGTCGCCGTACCCGGCGGCCTGCGCCGCGGCGGCATCGGTGTGCACCGGGTCGGTGGACCCGACGGCTGCGGCGAACGCCGCGATGAGTGCTGCGTCGACGGCATACGGACCACTGGGCGGGTAGGTGCGCCCGGCGAAATCTGGGTTCACGGCCATGGCGACCACTCTAGGCCCGGCGTCGCAGCCGGGCGCGAGCCGACGCAGCCACGCGCACGTTCGCTGGCAGAAATGTCCGGAAAGAACGCCGAGAGGCCGCCAGCACCAGGTGGTGCAGGCGGCCTCTCGTGGCGGAACCGCTGAGGTCAGCGGGTCTCGCGGTGGGTCGTGTGGTGCTTGCAGCGCGGGCAGAACTTCGCCAGGTCGAGACGCTCGGGGTCGTTCCGGCGGTTCTTCTTGGTGATGTAGTTGCGCTCCTTGCACTCCGTGCACGCCAGGGTGATCTTGGGGCGGACGTCGGTGGCCTTGGCCATGGGGGCAACCTGCTCTCGGGAAAGTGATTCGATCGTCGGGCGTCGCGCGGAGGCACGATTGCACGCGCGTCACCAGCACAACAGGGTACGCGGCTTCGGGCATTCCCCGAAATCGCGGCCTTGGTAGCGGGAGCGGGGCTCGATCCCGCGACCTCACGATTATGAGTCGTGCGCTCTAACCAGCTGAGCTACCCCGCCAGGGGTTCGATCCGCAGCCAGCCACGAGGGCAGGCCCCGGCCGGACCGGAGCCCCCTGTCGGAATCGAACCGACGACCTTTTCCTTACCATGGAAACGCTCTGCCGACTGAGCTAAGGGGGCGTGCGCTACCAGCGGAGACCGCTGGGCGCCACGGAGACAGTACACGCTCAGGATCGGTCCAGTGAAATCCGCGCCTCGATGAGGGACGGGCCATACCAGGTGATGAGCCGGCCAGACACCAGTCGGGTCGGCAGTCGCTCGAACACCTCCGGCCCGTCAGCGGCCGTGAACACGTACGGCTCGTCCGGCAGGAGCACGAGGTCCGCCAGCGCAGGATCGTCGATGACCTCCGGTTCGAG
>JAGNQK010000286.1 GCA_017989115.1 Dermatophilaceae bacterium
GTGGTAGGCCCGGATCGAGGAGTCGAGCACGACGACGATCTCGCCGGCCGCCCTGCTGAAGAAGTCGGAGTGGTCGACCATCCGGATGTTCGGGTCCCACCTGACCCGGCGGATCGCCTCGGTTCGGGCGAGGTAGGTCTGTTCGATCTTGTAGCGCACCGGCAGCTCGACGCGCAGGAAGCCCACGACGTCGATGTCCGGACAGGCCTGGAGGCGGCGGCGCGCGGCATCCACGTCGGTCGCCGCGGTGAACACGAGGTCGTCGTCGGTGACGAGCACGAACTCGGTGTCGACGGCGTCAAGGGCGGCGTTGCGCCCGACCGACACCCCGGAGTTGAAGGGCATCGCGATGACCTCGACGAGCGGGTCGTCGAAGGACATCGGCGTCGGTGAGTCGTCGGCCACGACGATGCGCCCGTCGAACACCCGTCGCGCTGAGCGCACCAGCCGCCTCGCGACATCGGGACGCTTGAACGTCTTGACCGCCATCGTCACGGTCGCCGCAGACTCCGCGCGCTCCCCCGGGTCGAGCGGGTCGGCGGCGAGCCGGTCGGCACCCCTGACCGCGACGAGGGCACCGGCGGTCGCCACCCGGTAGGCCGCCCGCAGCGGTGCTCCCCCGCGACCGCCCATGGCCCGCTTGAGCTGCTTGAGCCGGTTGGCATCCATCAGCCGCCCTCGCCATGTGTCTGAAAACCGTCGGGATGACGACGATCTTCACACACACCGCCACTTCCCCCGCCAACGGCCGCGGGCGGCATCCGAATGACTTCGGATGCCGCCCGCGAGACCTTGCGCGAGATGAGGACTCAGCCCTCGGTGGACTCGCCACCCTCACGCGCACCGCGACCGCGGTTGCCACCACGGCGACGGTTGCGCGGACGACGCTCGCCACGCTCCTCGCCACCCTCGGCCGGTGCGGCCTCCTGCGCGTCCTCGGCGTCACCGGCAGCAGCCGGAGCGTCCTCGACAGGAGCAGCAGCCGGCGCGGCGGGGGCCTCGGCGGCCTCCTGGCCGGTCTCGCCCTCGGGCAGCACGGCCGCGAGGCTGAGCTTGCCGCGGGGGTCGATCTCCTTGAGCTCGACCTGGACCTTCTGGCCCACCGCGAGCACGTCGTCGACGTTGTCGATCCGCTTGCCACCGACGAGCTTGCGCACCTCGGAGATGTGCAGCAGGCCGTCCTTGCCCGGCAGGAGGGAGATGAACGCCCCGAAGGTCGTCGTCTTGACGACGGTGCCCAGGAAGCGCTCGCCGATCTCCGGCATCTGCGGGTTGGCGATGGCGTTGACCATCGCACGGGCCGCCTCGGCCGACGGGCCGTCGGTCGCACCGATGTAGACGGTGCCGTCGTCCTCGATCGAGATCTGCGCGCCGGTCTCGTCCTGGATCTGGTTGATCATCTTGCCCTTCGGGCCGATGACCTCACCGATCTTGTCGACCGGGACGGTCACCGCGATGACGCGAGGAGCGAACGGGCTCATCTCGTCAGGCGCGTCGATGGCCTCGTTCATGACGTCGAGGATGTGCAGGCGCGCGTCGCGGGCCTGCGTCAGCGCGCTGGCCAGCACGTCGGCGGGGATGCCGTCGAGCTTGGTGTCGAGCTGGATGGCCGTGACGAACTCGCGCGTGCCGGCGACCTTGAAGTCCATGTCACCGAACGCGTCCTCGGCGCCGAGGATGTCGGTCAGCGCCGCGTACTCAGTCTTGCCGTCGACCTCGGCCGAGATCAGGCCCATGGCGATGCCGGCGACCGGGGCGCGCAGCGGCACACCGGCGTTGAGCATCGACAGGGTGGACGCGCAGACCGAGCCCATCGAGGTCGAGCCGTTGGAGCCCAGGGCCTCGGAGACCTGACGGATCGCGTAGGGGAACTCCTCGCGGGTCGGCAGGACCGGCATCAGGGCGCGCTCGGCGAGCGCACCGTGGCCGATCTCGCGACGCTTGGGCGAACCCACGCGCCCCGTCTCACCGGTGCTGTAGGGCGGGAAGTTGTAGTTGTGCATGTAGCGCTTGCGCGTGACCGGCGACAACGTGTCGAGCTGCTGCTCCATGCGGAGCATGTTCAGCGTCGTGACACCCATGATCTGGGTCTCGCCACGCTCGAAGATCGCCGAGCCGTGCACGCGCGGGAGCACCTCGACCTCGGCCGAGAGCGCGCGGATGTCCGCGAGGCCACGGCCGTCGATGCGGACCTTGTCGGTGAGGATGCGCTGACGGATCAGGCCCTTCTGCACCGAGCGGTAGGCCGCGGACAGCTCCTTCTCGCGACCCTCGAACTGGGCCCCGAGCGAGTCCTTCATCGCGTCCTTGATGGCGTCGATGCGCTCCTCGCGCTCGGCCTTGCCCGCGATCTGCAGGGCAGCAGCGAGGTCGGATGCCGTGGCCGCCTCGACGGCCGCGTAGACGTCGTCCTGGTAGTCCAGGAAGATCGGGAACTCCTGCACCGGCTTGGCAGCCTTGGCGGCGAGCTCGGCCTGGGCCTCGCACAGCACCTTGATGAAGCCCTTGGCGGCCTCGAGGCCCTGGGCCACGACCTCCTCGGTGGGGGCGGTCTTGCCCGCGGTCTTCACGAGGTCCCACGTGTACTCGGTGGACTCGGCCTCGACCATCATGATCGCGACGTCGTCACCGGCGATGCGGCCCGCGACGACCATGTCGAACGTCGAGCGCTCGATGTCGCTGAAGTTCGGGAAGGCGACCCACTGGTCGTCGATGAGGCTGACGCGCACACCGCCGATGGGGCCCGAGAACGGCAGACCGGAGATCTGGGTCGACGCGCTGGCGGCGTTGATCGCGAGCACGTCGTACTGGACGTCCGGGTTGAGCGCCAGGACGGTGATGACGACCTGGACCTCGTTGCGCAGGCCCTTGGTGAAGGTCGGGCGCAGCGGGCGGTCGATGAGGCGGCAGGTGAGGATGGCGTCGGTCGACGGGCGACCCTCACGGCGGAAGAACGAGCCGGGGATCTTGCCCGCGGCGTACATGCGCTCCTCGACGTCGACGGTCAGGGGGAAGAAGTCGAACCCCTCGCGCGGG
>JAGNQK010000287.1 GCA_017989115.1 Dermatophilaceae bacterium
TCGTCGAGCGCGACCCCGCGCTGACGGCCGCGAACGCCCCGAAGGGTCGCGTCGCCTGAGCGACCTCCCTCGGTACGGCCCCCGACGGCCCGGCACACCCTCCACGTGGTGCCGGGCCGTCGGCGTCGGGCGTCAGGCCGCGAAGGTCCGTTCGACACCTCGCGGCGTCAGGGTGCGAGGGTCTGCTCGATCGCCTCGCGCAGCGTCGTCGGCGGGCGACCGATGAGCCGCTCGAGGTCGCCGGTGCTCACCTCCAGCTCGCCGCGGCTGATGCCCTCGTCGGCGCTCGCGAGCACCTGCGCGTAGCCCTGCGGCAGGCCGGCCCCGACGAGGATCGCGGTGAGCTCCTCGGCGGACACCTCGGTGGCGGTCACCTCCCGCCCCGAGACCGAGGCCACGGTGGCGGCGAGCTCGTCGAGGGTGAACGACGGCCCGCCGAGCTCGAGGACCTGACCGGCCGAGTCGTCGGCGAGCAGCGCGACAGCGGCGGCATCGGCGTAGTCGGCGCGCGTGGCGGCGCTGATCCGCCCGCCCCGAGTGGCCCCGACGACGCCGTGCTCGAGGTAGGTGGGCACCTGCGAGAGGTAGTTCTCCAGGTACCAGCTGTTGCGCAGGAAGGTGAACGGGATGCCGGACTCGCGGATGACTCGCTCGGTCTCGCGGTGCTCGGTGGCCAAGGCCATCTGCGCGGTGTCGGCGTGGGAGATGCTCGTGTAGAGCAGCTGCCCGACGCCGGCAGCCTTCGCAGCCTCGACGACGGCGGTGTGCTGCGGCAGGCGCTGCCCGACCTCGGAGCCTGAGATGAGGAGCACGCGATCGGCACCCTGGAACGCGGCTGCCAGCGACGCGGCATCCGCGTAGTCGGTGACGGTGGTGCGCACCCCCGAGGTGGCGAGCTCGGCCAGGCGGGCCTCGTCGCGGCCGGTGGCGACGACGTCGGTGGGGGAGGCCCCGCGGCGCAGGAGGGACTCGACGACGAGGCGGCCGAGCTGGCCGGTGGCTCCGGTGACGACGATGGTCATGGGTGGTCCTCTTTCACGGGTGGTGCGCAGGTGGTGCGCGGGTGGTCGTGCGGGCCAACCGGCGGAGGAGGCAAGTACTTCCCGATGGTTAGTACGCACTTTCACGTAAGGTACGCACGTGCAGGTAACCCAGCAGGTCAGCGGATCGGGCGCCGTGGACGGGCGACGGATGCCGGTCGCCCACGAGGTGTTCCCGGCAGCCTGTCCCAGCAGGGTCGTCCTCGACCACGTGACGAGCAAGTGGGGCATCCTCGTGCTCGTCGCGCTCGCCGACGGGCCGCAGCGGTGGAGCGAGCTGCGCCGCCGGGCCGAGGGCATCAGCGAGAAGATGCTCGCCCAGACGCTGCGCACGCTCGCGGCCGACGGCTTCGTGCACCGCGACGCACAGCCCGTCATCCCGCCCCGGGTCGACTACAGCCTGACGCCGCGGGGCGACGAGCTCGTCGCGCACCTGCTGCCGCTGTTCGGTTGGGTGGTCGCCCACGCCGACGAGATCGTGGCCCAGCGGGGCTGACGAGGGGGCGCGGCCCACGCGAGCAGCCGACGCACGCGGGCAGCCGACGCACGCGGGCGCCGTGGCTGCATCTGGCGGTGTGGCCCTTGCGGCACCCGGGCCTCTGCCCGGTGGCGCCGAGGCCCCTGGTGAGCCGCCGGCCTTGTCCAACCCTGAAACTGCTCCGCTCGCAACGGTTGTCAGCGTGGACCGGGTGTGGTTCTCTGGGGAGAGAGCGCTCTCTCATCGGCGAGGGGGCGCGCTGAGGACAGGCCTGCCCATGAAGAGTCCAGACCCCCGACCCGCGTGGCTCCCGACGGAGCCCGACGGCGAACGCGCGCCACGGCATCCGTCGTCGCCGTCGGCGCCCTGACGCTCGCCGCAGCAGTCAGCACTGCCACCGCTGCGGCGGCCACCAGTGCGGCACCCGCAGCATCCACGGCATCCGTGGCGTCCCTGTCCTCCGTCGTCGCGGCCCTGCCTGCAGCAGCGACCCAGACCCCGTTCGGTGACAACGTCATCGTGTTCGACCCGAGCATGCCCGTGAGCGACATCGAGAAGGTCGTCAACGACATCCATGCCGAGCAGGTCGACGACGAGATGGGCACCAACCGCTGGAGCCTGTTCTTCAAGCCCGGCACCTACGGCACGGCCGAGGACCCCCTGCAGATCCGTGTGGGATACACCACCGAGGTCGCGGGCCTGGGCGCCGACCCGGGCGACGTCGTCATCAACGGCAAGGTCGAGTCGTTCAACCGGTGCATTCGCGACGGTGGCACGAGCTACTGCGTGGCGCTGAACAACTTCTGGCGCACGCTGTCCAACCTCACGATCAACGTCAACGGCGCCGGTCAGGACGGATGCCGGCAGACGGCGAACTTCTGGGCCGTCAGCCAGGCGGTCTCCCTGCGACGGGTCGAGGTCACCGGCGGCAACCTCTCGCTGATGGACTACTGCAGCGCGGGCCCGCAGTTCGCGAGCGGCGGCTTCATCGCCGACTCCAAGGCCGCCTTCGTCATCAACGGCTCGCAGCAGCAGTGGCTGACCCGCAACAGCGAGGTCGGCGGCTGGAGCAACGGCGTGTGGAACCAGGTGTTCGCGGGCGTCGAGGGTGCCCCGAGCGACGCGAACTTCCCGGCCGAGCCCTACACGACGCTGGAGACCACCCCCCTCAGCCGCGAGAAGCCGTGGCTGTGGATGGACGACAGCGGCGCCTGGAAGGTGCGGGTCCCCGCCGCCGCGGCCGAGACCCGCGGCACCACGTGGGGCGACGGCCTGACGGCCGGTCGCACCCTGGACCTCTCCGAGTTCCACATCGCCAAGCCCGGTGACTCGGTGCAGTCGATCAACAGCCAGCTCGCTCGTGGCAAGAACCTGCTGCTCACCCCCGGTGTCTACGACATCAACCGCAGCATCGACATCAAGCGCCCCGGCACGGTCGTGCTCGGCATGGGCCACGCGACGCTGACCGCCGTGAACGGCGCCACCCCGATCACGGTGTGGGACCGGGCCGGCATCG
>JAGNQK010000288.1 GCA_017989115.1 Dermatophilaceae bacterium
CAGTAAGTCAGCCATGGCCTGACGCTCACGGACTCTGCCCAGCTCAAGGGCGTCACGTTCGACGGATGCGCGCACGAAGTCGTCGAACCACCGTGCGCGCGTCGCGGGAGTCCGGCGCAGCGCCAATGGCAGGCCCCCAGCGCACACCCGCTGCACGTACTCCGCCCGGGTGGTCGACGAGGTGGGCACCTGCTTGACGGTGCCGGCCGGATCCACCTTCAGCGCCTCCAGCAGGTCTTCCCGAACACCGCCGATCTCTCCCTGGGACAACGGCCAGATCGTCAGAGAGTGCAGACGGCCAGTGAGCGCCTGGGCTGTCATCGGCAGCGCGTCCTGACGGGTCGATCCTGTGACGACCGCTGTACCAGCGAGGCTGCCCTCGCGGTTCAGCCGTGCCTTGATCGCGTCGAGGATGTCCGGGACGCGCTGGTACTCATCCACGCACAACGGTGTGGCGCCGGCGACGACCGCGGCCAGGTTGCCGACCACGGCCTCACGCACCTCGACGTCGTCCAGATCCACCACCGATCCGCCCGCACGGGCGGCGAACCCGGACAGCACCGTCGACTTCCCGACCGAACGAGGGCCGTGCAACGCGATGACCGGCTCCACTGCAACGAGTTCTCGCAACAACCCGCTCACTCGGCGTTCGACCAGGAAATTCAGGGGCACGCGGCCCACGGTAGCAGGATGTGGCTCATTAACCTTACAAACGTGAGCGCACCAGGTTTACAAATGTGAGGCCGTGAACTTAGCAAACGTGAGGCCATACCTCACCCGGCTTCGTTGTCGTGAGTCGTGATGGGCTACATGGTGCGCAGGAGGGACGGCAGGGAGCGCCCTCGCCCTGAACACCTTCCGGCGTGGCCAAACACGTACGGGGACCCCAGCCAGTGGTGGGTTGACGGGGTGCCGGTTCCGCGTGGTCTGGCAACCCTCGGGTGTGTGCGGTCGTCTTTCTCGCACCCTTCGGGTTCTGGGTCGTGGCCACCGACCCGCCGGGGTGGCGCGGGTCCCTTGTTGCGGCGCTGGGCTGCGTCGCGTACGTCTTCATCGTCGTGCCCTGGGTCATGCGCGGAGCGGACCTTCGCCGCCGCAGGCGCAACTGACGTCGCAGGGGGTCAGCGCAGGCGCCAGATCGTCGTCGAGTGGAACGGGATGCCGGGGCGCAGCACGGTGTCGGGGAAGTGCGAGTGGTGCACGGCATCCGGGAACCCCTGGGTCTCCAGGGCGATGCCTGCCCGCGGGCCGTACGTCGCCCCGGACAGCCCCACGATCGAGTGGTCGAAGTGCGCGCCCGTGTACACCTGCACCCCCGGCTGGTCCGTGAGCACCTCGAACACGCGGCCGCCCGCACCTCGCAGCCGAGCCGCGCGGCGCAGCCCGGTGTCGTCGGCTGGCCCGTCGAGCACGAAGTTGTGGTCCAGGCCCTTGCCGCGCCGCAGCTGCTCGTCATCCGCCGCGAGGACCTCGCCGACGCGCCGCGGCTCGCGCAGGTCGAACGGCGTGCCCTCGACGGGTCGGATCTCGCCCGTCGGAAGGTTGGCCGCGTTGATCGGCACCATCGCGGATGCCGTGACCTCGAGTTCGTGGTCATCCACCGCCCCGCTGCCCTCGCCATCGAGGTTGAAGTAGGCGTGGTTCGTGACGTTGAAAGGGGTCACCCGGTCCGTCGTCGCGGTGTAGTCGATCCGGACCTGCCCGGGGGAGACGGTGTACGTCACGCTGACCTCGACCGTGCCGGGGAACCCGTTGTCGCCGTCCGGGCTGGTGAGGGTGAGGCGCACCCGGGTGTCGGTGCGCTGGGTGACATGCCACGGCATCCGGTCGAAGCCGTTGAACCCGCCGTGCAGCGCCGTCGTGCCCTCGTTCGTCGGCACGTTAAAGGTCTCGCCGTCGATGGTGAGGGACCCGCCGGCCAGGCGGTTGGCGAGGCGGCCGATGGTCGCGCCGAGGTAGCCGCCGGCGAAGCGGTAGGTCTGCGGGTCGGCGTGGCCGAGGACGACGTCGACGGCGGTGGCCGGGTCGTGTCCGAGCCGCAGGCGGCGCACGGAGGCCCCGGCCGAGAGCACCTCGAGCTCGATGCCGTCGGCGCGCAGCGTGATCGATTGCGGGGCGGCGGCGTGGGGTGGGTGGAGGACGCGGGTGGCGACGACGGCATCCGGGTTGAGGGGGCCGTAGATGTGCGGAAACTGCTCTCCCGTTGCGGGATTGGCGACGTCCCAGCGCAGGGGGGCGGCGAGCCGGTCGGGGTCGATGGTGAGCAGGACGAGGTCGCCGTCGTGGGCCGCGTAGTAGCGGCCGAGGACTCCGGCGACCTGCTGCGGCGTCGAGCAGTGGATGAAGCCTTCGTCCTCGAGGGTTCCCCCGAGGGTGCTCTGCCGGTACTCGCCGGTGGTGAGTGCCTGCTGCCAGTGCTGGGCCTCGGCGAGGTGGTGGATCGGGTCGGGCGCGGTCACTGCAGGCCTCGGGGAGGGGGCGTGATCGAGGTGCGGTGCGCGGTAGGCATGCCCACCATTGTGGTGGGCCTATCCATAGGTGTCGCGGGCGTCGCAGGGCTTAACGTGCTTCGAGCGGATGACGGGACTGCTGCAGGGGCAGGTGACGACCGATCTGTGGTGCCGAGAGGTGGCACGGGAGAGGATGTGCACCGTGCACGAGCCACCCCGCCTCGGAGGAAGCGAGGTGTCCGTGTCCAAGGAGCCCCGTCAAGACGTCGCGGTGGAGTCGGTGGCGACCCAAGCCATCGCTCCGCGCCACGCCCTCATTGTCGATCCGGAGGAAGTGACCCACTACGTCTGTTGCCGGGCAGAGCCGTGGGAGGTCGCCATGTGCGGCTACGACGTCACACATGCCGACCTCAACTTCGACGGCGACGCCTGCGCCATGTGCAACGAGATCGTTGATGAGATGTGGCGCTCACGCGGTGGTGGCCCACTCGACGAACACTGCCCGTTCAGCAACACACCGTGCCCCAGCGATGAGTGGCTCTTCAACCGGGTTGCTCGCGAAACCAGCTAGA
>JAGNQK010000289.1 GCA_017989115.1 Dermatophilaceae bacterium
CCGCACGCTGCCCGCTGAACCACGCGTGGAAGACGAGGTCGTAGCGCTCGAGGTCGGCCGGTGACCCGCACAGGGTCGCCCGCCCTGCGTGGTAGACGCCGACCTGGTCCTCGAGCCCCAGCGCGGCAACCGCCTCGAGGAAGGTGCGTTCCCGGTCGGCCGTCACTGCGACGCCGGCCGCTCGAAGCGCCCGGGCGAAGCCGAGCAGGATCTCCTCGGGCGGGCGTACCTCCAGTGACCTATTGGTCGATCTGGGGACAGCGCTGGGCACCTCGGAAGGTGCGGTGGCCCCCTCGCTGGGGCGGGCGGCATCCGAACTCGGGCGGACGGCATCCGAGCTGGCGCGGACGGCATCCGACGTCATGTGGTGAGCATGATGTCGAGGGCTCGACGGACGCGTTCGGCATCCTCGCGGTACTTCACGGCAACGCCCAGGGTCGCGGCCGCCGTCGCGGTGTCGAGCTCGCGGGTACCGAGTTCGTTCAGGGCGCGGGCCCAGTCGAGGGTCTCGGCGACGCCGGGGGGCTTCAGCAGCTCGCGATCGGTGCGGATGCCGTGGACGAGTCGCACGACCTGGTCGGCGAGCGCCTCGGGCACCTCGGGGGCGCGGCTGCGCACGATCGCGAGCTCACGCGCGATGCCGGGGTGCTCGAGCCAGTGGTAGAGGCAGCGGCGCTTGAGGGCGTCGTGCAGCTCGCGGGTGCGGTTGGAGGTGAGGATGACGACCGGCGGGACGGATGCCGTGACCGTGCCGAGTTCGGGGATGGTCACCTGCCACGTCGAGAGCACCTCGAGCAGGAACGCCTCGAACTCGTCGTCGGCCCGGTCGATCTCGTCGATGAGCAGCACCGCCGGCGACTCGCGCAGGGCGCGCAGGACGGGGCGGGCGAGCAGGAAGCGCTCGTCGAACAGCCCTTCCTCGACGTCACGGACGTCTCTGGGGCCGTCCTCGACAGCTTCGAGCGCGCGCACGTGGAGGATCTGGCGGGGGAAGTCCCAGTCGTAGAGGGCCTGCGTGGCGTCGATGCCCTCGTAGCACTGGAGGCGGATGAGCGGCAGGTCCATGGCCTGCGCCAGGGCCTCGGCCAGGGCGGTCTTGCCGGTGCCGGGCTCGCCCTCCATGAGCAGCGGCCGGCCGAGGCGCAGCGCCAGCCAGGTGACGGTGGCCAGGGCCTCGTCGGTGAGGTACCCCGTCGCGCCGAGTGCGCCCTCGAGGTCGGCTGCCGAGTCGAACGTCGTGCGGGGGTCCATGGCGCCAGCATCCCTGACGCGCCGCCCGATCGGAAGCACTCCCCTCCCCGAACTCGGCCTTATCCGGGCAAGGTTCCTCCGAGCTTTCCCTCGAACTTGGGTGAAAATCGTCGTCTGGGCGGGTGGTCAGAGCAGGTGGGCCACGGCGGCGAGCAGTTCACCGACGGCCAGTGCCCCGACCAGGGCCGCGACGACGGCGGGCAGGCGGCCGTCGGCGAGCACCGAGAAACCGGGCTCGCCGGGGTGGGCTCGGGCCAGCCGGCGGGTGCGCAGCGCCGCGATGATCACCCAGCCCGCGAGGGCAGCAGCCAGCGCTGTGGGGACGACGACGGCCGGGCCGAGGGTGTCGAGGGTGAGTCGGCCGATCGTCAGGGCTCCGATGAGCAGCGCCAGCCCGGTGCGGCGCCACGCCAAGGTGGTGCGTTCCTGCGGGGCAGCCGGATCACCCACGGGCTGGCTCACCACCCGGAGCCCACCACTGGGACAGATCCGACCACTTGGTCAGATGCGTCTCAGGCACCGGTCACGCTCGTGACGCCGAGGACCACCGCGGTGACGGCCACGGCCACGAGCACGACGACCATCGCGGGGTTCGCCGGCAGTGGCTTGCCCTGGCGCATCGCCCGCTCGGTGCCCACCCACCCGCGCCAGGCGGCGAAGGCGGTGAGCAGGGCGGCGAGGGCCAGCCCGGCAGCGAGGGCGCTCTGGACGGCATCCGGCATGGGGAGCGGGAGGGCATCAACGGCCGCGGCTCCGGCGACGAGCGCCAGCGCCGTGCGGATCCACGCGAGGAAGGTGCGCTCGTTCGCCAGCGAGAAGCGGGGATCGGGGTCGCTGCCGTGGTCGTAGACGCTGCCGGGCCAGCGGTGCTCTGGTGCGCTCACGGTGCCATCATGTCGCGCCACCGGTCGGGGCCCGGGGAGGTCGGCTCGCAGAAGTCCGTGCTGCACGCAGAAGTTCGTGCTGCACGCACAGGCTCAGCTCGTGCGCGGTAGCTCACCACCTGCCCACTCACTGCTGCGTGCGATCTGAAGAGCTGCGTTCGCTGCCGTTGTTCGGGCGACCTGTCAGATCGGCGACGGTGTCGACGTCGCCCCCGGTGGCGAGGTCCCCGCACTCGACGAGGTCGTGCGCGGTGGTGCGCAGGTGGTCGCGGGCGCCCCGGTCACCGCGGGCGGTGGCGCGCACGGCATCCCAGTGATCACGCCCGATCGCGACCGGGTGGCCTGGCACGCCGCCGTATGCCGCCCGCACCAGTGCCGCTGCTCCCTGCGGTTGCGCAGCGGCGAGGACCCGGGCCATGACCTCAGCCGTGACGTCAGGCAGGTCGACGAGGGTCACGAGGGCGATGTCGGCTGCCACCTCCTGGGGTGCCGCCGCGCTGAGGGCTGCGAGCCCGGCACGCAGCGATGCGCCCATGCCCTCGCCCCAGTCAGGCGCGGTGACGACGTCGACGCGAAGGTGCGCCACGGCATCCGAGGCCTGCGACGCCCCGGCACCCAGGACGGTGACGACCCGGTCGCAGCCGGCCTGCCACAGCCGCTCGACCGCCGACTCGATGAGGGTCGGGCCCGTTGGGGTCAGGCGCAGGAGGGCCTTGGGGCCGCCCATCCGGCGGCCGGCCCCAGCGGCGAGCAGCAGCCCCACGGTGGTCACCCGCCCCACCCTCTCCGACTTCGTGCGACTTGGGTACCGGTTTGGGCCGATTTGTGGCCCAGAGCCGCACTCAAGTCGCACGAAGTCGGGAAAGGGGG
>JAGNQK010000065.1 GCA_017989115.1 Dermatophilaceae bacterium
AGGGACACCGAGGGGTTCAGGGGTTCGTGCAGGTGGAGCACGTCGAAGTTCCCGGCCTCGAGCCAGCGGCTGACCCGGGTGGACGTGGCGGGGCCGAGGGTGACCCGGGCCACCGACCCGTTGTAGCGCACGGGGACGGGACGCCCGACCGACGTCACGTAGTCGGGCAGGTCGGCGTCGCTCTCCGCGGGTGCCAGGACCCACACCTCGTGCCCCTGGCGGATGAAGTGTTCCGCGATGTCACGGACGTGGTACTGCACCCCACCGGGCACGTCCCACGCATAGGGGCAGACCATGCCGATCCTCATGCGGCACCGTGCGCGGCCCTCAGCCGCGCAGGGTCGAGGTCGTCGATGAAGACGCGCTGCATCATGTGCCAGTCACTCGTGTGCTGCGTGATGACGGTGCCGAGCGCGTCGGCACAGGCCTGGGTCATCGCCGTGGCCCGCTCCCGCGTCGTGCCCGTCTCGGGCACGGGGACCTGCTGGTGGAAGGCGATGACGATGCCCCAACCTCTCCCGCGACGTTCGTGGCGGATCGTCACGGGGTACAGGGGCCGGCGCTCGGCAAGGGCCAGGGCGGCCGCGCCGGGCGCCATCCGCGCCCGGTGACCACACAGGTCGACCTCGACCCCACGGTCGGTGAGGTCGCGGTCGGCCAGCAGGGGGATGATCCCGGGGCGCCTCGACGCCTCGCGCAACGCCGGGAACGGGTTGACCCCACCGGTGAGCGGGATGATCGTCATGCCCAAGGACTCCCGGAAGGCCAGGAACTCCTCGAAGACCTCCTCGGGTTTCAGGCGCTCGGCCACCGTGGTGACGGCCCCGAGGTGCGAGGTCGCCCAGGCTCCGGCGAGGTCCCAGTTGCCCAGGTGCCCGAGGAAGGCCACGACCGAGCCACCCGCGTCGATCACCTCGCGCACCGGGCCGTCACCCTCCACCCGCACCCGGGCCGCGAGGTCACCGACCCCGAGGTCCTGGAGGCGAAAGGCCTCGCAGTAGTACCGCAGGTACCGGCGCATGCCGTCGCGCACGAGGGCGTCGAGGGCGGCGTCATCGAGCTCAGGGCGCACCCGCGCGTAGTTCGACCGCATCCGGGCGGCGCTGCCGCGGGCGACGGCCACGTCGGCGACCCGGTCGAACAGCGCGTAGGCGAGGCGTTCCGGCATCCGACGCACTGCCCGCCAGCCGAGCTGGTGACCGGCGAGGGTCAGACGGTCGGCGGCCGACGCCGAGAGCAGCCTCACAGAGCCAGGGCCTGTCGGCGCACCTCGAGCATCCGTTGGACCACGGTGATGAGACTGGCCAGCGCCAGCAGTGCCAGCACCACGCCGAGGTAGATCCACGGCAGGTCGAGCAGTCCGGTGAACCCGGTGGCGATGAGGACCACCACGAGGCGGTCGGCCCGCTCGGCGATGCCGACGTTCGCCGTCATCCCCAGCCCTTCGGCACGCGCCTTGGCGTACGAGACGACGCTGCCGAGGATGAGGCAGGCCAGCGCGAGCCCCGCCATGACGGGCGCGAGTTCGCCCTCCTGGCGCCCGGCTCCCGCGAAGTAGAGCACCAGGCCCCCGAAGATGGCAGCATCGCCGACCCGGTCGAGCGTGGAGTCGAGGTAGGCGCCCCAGTTGCCCGAGCGTCCGGTCGAGCGCGCCATGATCCCGTCGAGGGTGTCGGAGAAGACGAAGAAGGTGATGACGAGGGTGCCGACGAGCAGCTCGCCGCGGGGGTAGAACGCCAGCGCCCCGAAGCACACCCCCAGGGTGCCGATGACCGTCACGACGTCGGGGCTGATGCCGAGGCGGACGAGGACCGCGGCCACGGGGCTCAGCAGCTTGGTGAAAAAGGCGCGCGCGTAACGGTTCAGCATGGTGCACCCAGCGTAACCGCGCGCCGACGCGTCTCTGGTCACACCGCACGCTTCTGGCTTGTGCGACGACGCACAGAGGAGAAATGTAGGAGGCATGAACGGCACCGCGACCAAGGCCCCGACCGTCACCACCACGACCAGCATCCGCAACGTCGTGCTCGTCGGGCCGAGCGGGTCGGGAAAGTCGAGACTGTTCGACCACATCGTCGGTTCGGCCGTGCCCGCACGCGCACCACGAAGTGACGGCGGCGATGCCGGGGACGCGACAACGGGCCTGCGGGCGGCGACCATCGCCACGGGATCGGTGGTGGTGACCCTGCTGGACGCCCCGGGCAACCCCGACTTCGTCGGGGAGGTGCGAGCAGGGCTGAGGGCGGCTGATGCCGCCCTCTTCGTCGTCTCGGCCGCCGACGGCGCAGATGCCGCGAGCCGTGCCCTGTGGCACGAGTGCGCAGTGGTCGGGATGCCGCGTGCGGTCGCCATCACGGCGCTCGACGCCCGCGATGCTGACTTCACCGCCACGCTCGCCGACTGCCAGGCCCACTTCGGTGCCGGCATCCAGCCGCTCGGCGTGCCGGTAGCCGGGGACGCCGGCGCGGTGACCTCCATCGCCGATCTCCTGCTCGGTGAGATCCACGACTACTCCGCGGGTGAGCGCACGGTGCGCCCTGCCGGCCCCGAGCACGCAGAGGTCTTCGACACCTTCCGCCCCTCCCTCATCGAAGGGATCATCGAGGAGTCCGAGGACGGCACCCTCATGGACCGCTACCTCGAGGGCGAGGACCTCGACTTCGCCACCCTGGAGAAGGACCTGCTCACCGCGATCGCGCACGGCACCTTCCACCCGGTGCTCCCACTCTCGGCCGAGACGGGGGCAGGCGTGGGCGTGCTCATGCACCTCATCGAGGCCGCGTTCCCCCACCCGGCACTGCACCCGTTGCCGACGGTCACCCCGGTCGCCGGGGGCACGGCGGTCCAGCTCACGGCCGACCCCGATGGCCCGCTCGTCGCCGAGGTGGTGCACACCGAGTCCGATGCCTACGTCGGGCACCGCTCCCTCGTGCGGGTGTTCTCCGGGACGCTGCGAGGTGACCGGCCGGTGCACGTGTCGGGCCACCTCGAGCGGCTCGGGGTACCGACCGGAGAAGGTCACGCGCCGCACGACGACGACGTGCGCCCCGGAGCCCTCGCCGCTCCCCTGGACGACGAGCTGCTGCCCAAGACCGAGGCGATCGCCGGAGAGATCGTCGTCGTCACCAAGCTCGGCAGCGCCCAGACCACGGACACGCTCTCCTCCCCCGACCAGCCCCTGCTCGTGACGCCGTGGGCCCTGCCCGAGGCGCTCCTGCCCTCTGCCGTGGCACCGTCCTCACGCGCTGACGAGGACCGGATGCCGGGAGCGTTCCGTGAACTCGCGGCCGAGGACCCGTCCCTGCGGATCGAGCACGACGCCGCGACCGGCCAGGTGGTGTTGTGGACCACCGGCCCGGCCCATCTCGACCTCGTCCTGGCCCGGCTGCGCACACGGTTCAACGTCAGCGTCGACCAGGTGCCGGTGCAGGTGGCGCTGAAGGAGACGGCCACCGCCCGGGCCGAGGCCCTCGGGCGGCACGTCAAGCAGTCCGGCGGCCACGGACAGTTCGCAGTCTGCCACCTCGTCATGGAGCCGCTCCCCCGAGGGGCGGGCATCGAGTTCGCCGAGGTCGTCGTCGGTGGCGCCGTCCCTCGCCAGTTCTTCGGCAGCGTGGAGAAGGGCGTCCACACCCAGCTCGAGAAGGGGCTGCTCGCGGGGTGGCCGGTGGTCGACGTGCGGGTCACCCTCACCGACGGCAAGGCGCACTCGGTCGACTCCTCAGACATGGCCTTCCAGACGGCGGCCGGCCTCGCCCTGCGCCAGCTGGCCTCCCCGTCGACGATGACCCTGCTCGAGCCGATCGACACGGTGAGCGTGAGCGTCGACGACGAGCACCTGGGCGCGGTCATGACCGACATCAGCACCCGACGTGGGCAGATCCTGGGCTCCGCCCCTGCGGTCGACCAGCCCGGCCGGTCGGTGCTCGAGGCGGCGGTTCCCCAGCTCGAGCTGCTCGACTACGCCGTCTCGCTGCGCTCCCTGGCCCACGGCACGGGCACGTTCCACCGCGAGCACCGTGGGTACGAGGAGATGCCGGAGCGCCTCGCCGCGAAGCACCTCGGCGAGCGGGGTCGGCACGCCTGATCGCTCACTCCAGGCTGGCACCGATCTCCACGAGGCGGGTCAGGAAGGCCCGCTCGTCGAGACGCTTGCGACGCAACCAGCCGGTGACCTCGTCGTTGCACTTGCTCGCGTTGCACGGCCCGCAGGCCGGCACGACGTTGCGTACCGTGTAGCGCCCGCCGCGCGAGATCGGCAGCACGCAGTCGCGCTGGAGCGGACGGTCGGTGGCTCCGCAGTAGGCGCAGCCCGCCCAGGCCACCTGCAGCGCCGACCACTGCTCGTCGGTGAGGTCGTGCTCGACCTTGGCCATCCGCCGCTGACGCCGTCGGGCGGCTCGGGCGCGCCGGATGCCGCTCACGGGGTCGGCCAGTGCTCCACCAGGCGGCTGCGGACGTCCTCGAGCAGCGCCGGCAACGCCTTGGTGCGGGCGATGATCGGCAGGAAGTTGGCGTCGCCGCCCCAGCGCGGCACGACGTGCTGGTGCAGGTGCGCGGCCACCCCGGCACCGGCCACGGTGCCCTGGTTCATCCCCAGGTTGAAGCCCATCGGGGCCGAGGCTGCCTCCAGTGCCCTGATCGTCGCCTTGGTCAGGGCGGTGAACTCCAGGGTCTCCTCGTCGGTGAGGTCGACGTAGAGGGGGACGTGGCGGTACGGGCAGATCAGCACGTGACCGGGGTTGTAGGGAAAGAGGTTCATCACGACGTAGCAGTGCTCGCCACGGTGGACGATCAGGCCCGCGGCGTCGTCCTTGCCCGGCGCTGCGCAGAAGGGGCAGCCGTCGCCGGGCTCGGCATCGGGCCGGTCCGCCTGGATGTAGACCATCCGGTGCGGGGTCCACAGCCGTTCGAAGCCGTCACCCTCCCCGGCGAAGTCAGCGGCATCCTCATGCGTCGGCATGAGCGTGATCCTAGGACGCGGCTGCCGCGCTGCTCCGCAACGCCGGTGCTGTCGCCGCCGGGTCGAGGTATGACCGCCCGTGAACCGTGCACCCGCGATTCGACCCCGGCGCGAGCTGCTCCGTTCAGCGCAGGTGGCTGGCGCCGTTGAAGTCCAGCACGGCCCCCGAGGCCCACTCGGCATCTGGGGACGCCAAGGTCACGACGGCGGCCGCGACCTCCTGCGGTGTGGCGACCCGGTGGAACGGGCTCTGCGCCCGCGTCGCCTCCCCCGCTGCACCCTCGAGCGCGGCACCGACCATCTCGGTCTCGATGAACCCGGGCGCGATGCTCGTCACGGCGATGCCGTGCGGGGCCAGGCGCTGCGCCATCGACTGGCCGAACGAGTGCAGACCGGCCTTGCTGGCGCCGTACGCGGGGATGTCGGGCTCCCCCCGGTATGCCCCTCTCGAGCCGACGTTGACGACCCGCCCGACGGGGACCCCGTCAGCCGGTGGCACGTCGATCATCTGCCGGGCCACGCACCACGTGAGGTTCGCCGGGCCGAGCAGATTCGTCGCGAGGGTGCGCTGCCAGATCTGCACCCAGTCCTCGTAGGACGTGAGCTCGAGCGGGTGGTCACCCCGCCGGCTCCCGTCGACTCCCGGTGCAGGCGGCACGATCATGGCGGCGTTGTTGACGAGCACGTCGACCCGGCCCAGCGCGGTGGCCGCCTCCGACGCGAGGCGCGCCACGGCATCCGGGTCGGAGAGGTCGGCGGCGAGCCGCACGTGCCCGCTCCCCGGCAGGCCCTCGAGCACAGCCGCCGCCCGATCGAGCGAGGACGGGCCCCGGTGGTGCACGACGACCCGGTCGCCGCGCTCGGCGAAGGCGCGAGCAACCGCGGCCCCCACCCCTCGCGATGCTCCGGTGACGAGGATGCCGCGCGACGGTCCGGCTGCGGAGGTGGATTCGCTCATGGACGGCACCCTATCCACGCAGGTCGGGCAGGTCCTCGGCCGCGATCTCGGCGAGCAGGGCGCGCAGGTCGTCCATGATCACCGCCGTCATGGCCCGTAGGTCCTCTGGGTCCGCGACGCGGGCACGCAACTGCGCCGGAGTGATCGCCTCGCCCACCGCGACGACCACCGTCGGACGGCGCGAGAGCCGCCCTGGGCGCAGCCGCCCGAGCCAGCGCAGCGGCCGCACGAGGGAGGACGTTCCCTCCCGAGTGAGCAGGCGGTGCGCTCCCCACTGGGCGACGGGGACGATCGGGCAGTTGGCGGTCAGCGCGAGCCGCACCGCCCCGGTGCGCACCTCGCTCATCGGCCGATAGTCGGGCTCGGTCGTGATCTTGCCCTCGGGGTAGATCGCCACGGCCCACCCCCGCCCGAGTGCGTCGAGAGCCGGCTGCAGCGCCGCCGCCGGGTCGCGGTCGCGGCGCACCGAGATCTGCCCGGTTCGCCGCAGCAGCCACCCGACACCGGGCCACGCGAACGCCTCGGCCATCACGAGGAAGGTGCCCTGGCGGCCGGCTCGCCGCAGGGCGCTCGCGAGCACCAGCGGGTCGGAGACGGAGAGGTGGTTGGAGACGACGACGACGGCGCCGGATGCCGGGATGCGCTCCACGTGGTGGTGGTCGCGTCGGGTCAGCAGGCCGAGCGCTGCGTCGACGATGGCCACGCCGACCGAGTAGAGGATCACCCGCCCCGCCGACTGATCTGGCGCTCCATGAGCTGCTGCGACGGGGGCCCGAACCCGAAGCGTTCGTAGATGGCGCGCACCCCCGGCAGGGCGTGCAGCTGCACGCGGCTCACCCCGTCGCCCTCGGCCCACGCGAGCATGGCGTCGAGCAGCCCTTCGCCGATCCCGGAACCGCGCGCACCAATGCTCACGAAGAGCAGACTGACGTGGAACCACGCATCGGCGGGGCGGTGGGCGCTGGGCAGTCGCTGCACCCGGGTGCCGTGCAGCACGCCGAGCGGCCGCCCTCGCGGGTCCTCGGCCAGCCACGTGCGACGAGCCGTGTCGCGCAGCCACGCCTGCGCGAACTCATCCAGGAACCCGACGGGGACCGCGTGCCCGAGTTCGCGCTCGTGCTGGATGTGCAGGGCCGCGATGGCGAAGGCGTCAACCGGACGCGCCTCGCGCACCCGCCACCCCGAGGTCTGCGCAGCGTCGCCGTCCATGTGCCCAGCATGGACCACGCTGCTGCTGTGCTCACCCGATGCACGCCCGGCATTCGCTCAGCCGATGCCCGCCGGACAAAGGGTGAGGCCCCGGGAAGTATGAGTTCCCGGGGCCTCGTGACTCGGCATGATGCTCCGTGTCTCACGAGATGGTTTCCGCTCACCTCTGACCCTCATCACCGGGTCAGTTCGTGCGGCAAGCCGCTCGAGTGGTGTTCGTTCTTCTCTCGGTTCCTCCAGTCACTTTCGTGGTGGAGTGCTTCATTTCTACGCCTGCGCGCGAGCGTCCCGCAAGGGGTTCCGGGACCAAATCACGGCAAGATTCTGCGGTCGGCGTGTCGCTCGGCGTGTCGCGTGACGGGTGTGACGAGGGTGTTCAGACCTGCCGCCGGTCGGCGATCGCCGCGGTGATCTCGGCGATGGCGTCGGCGATCGGCACCCCGTTCTTCTGCGATCCGTCGCGGTAACGGAAGGACACCGCGCCAGCCGAGCGGTCCTCCTCCCCCGCGATGAGCACGTAGGGGACCTTGGACTTGCTCGCGTTACGGATCTTCTTCGGGAACCTGTCGTCGCTCTCGTCGAGCTCGACGCGGATGCCCTGGGCCTTCATCTGCGACAGGACGTCCCACAGGTAGTCGTTGAACTCCTCCGCCACGGGCACCCCGACCACCTGCACCGGGCTCAGCCACACCGGGAAGGCCCCGGCGTAGTGCTCGACGAGCACCCCGATGAAGCGCTCGATGGAGCCGAACTTGGCCGAGTGGATCATCACCGGCTGCTGGCGTGACCCGTCGGACGCCTGGTACTCGAGGCCGAACCGCTCGGGCTGGTTGAAGTCGTACTGGATCGTCGACATCTGCCAGGTGCGGCCGATGGCGTCACGGGCCTGGACCGACACCTTGGGGCCGTAGTACGCGGCGCCCCCGGGGTCGGCGACGAGCTCGAGCCCGGACTCGCGGCAGACGTCCTCGAGCACCCCGGTCGCGACGGCCCACTGCTCGTCGGAGCCGATGAACTTGTCCTTCTTGTCGCCGGTCTCGTCGCGCGTGGACAGCTCGAGGTAGAAGTCATCGAGCCCGAAGTCACGGAACAGGCCGAGGCAGAAGTCGAGCAGGTGCTTGATCTCCGCCGGTGCCTGCTCGGCCGTGACGTAGGAGTGCGAGTCGTCCTGGGCGAAACCGCGGACCCGGGTGAGGCCGTGCACGACCCCGGACTTCTCGTTGCGGTAGACCGACCCGAACTCGAACAGTCGCAGCGGCAGCTCGCGGTACGAGCGCCCGCGCGAGCGGTAGATGAGGTTGTGCATCGGGCAGTTCATCGCCTTGAGGCGGTACGGGCCGGCGTCGACGTCGAGGGCCGGGAACATCCCCTCCGCGTAGTACGGCAGGTGGCCGGAGGTGTGGAACAGCCCCTCCTTGGCGATGTGCGGGGTGCCGACGTACTCGAACCCCTCCTCGATGTGCCGACGGCGGACGTAGTCCTCCATCTCGCGCTTGATGATGCCGCCCTTGGGGTGGAACACCGGCAGCCCCGAGCCGATCTCGTCGGGGAAGCTGAACAGGTCGAGCTCGGCCCCGAGCTTGCGGTGGTCGCGCTTCTCCGCCTCGGCGAGCCGGTCGAGGTAGGCCACCATGTCGGCCTTGGTCGGCCAGGCCGTGCCGTACACGCGCTGCAGCTGCGGGTTCTTCTCCGAGCCGCGCCAGTAGGCGGCGGCGCTGCGCATGAGCTTGAACGCGTTGCCGAGCACCTTGGTCGAGGGGACGTGCGGGCCGCGGCACAGGTCGCCCCAGGCGCGGCTGCCGTCACGGCGCACGTTGTCGTAGATCGTCAGCTGGGCGCCGCCGACCTCTACGGCTGCACCTTCAGCGGCCTCCTCGGAGGCACCGCCCTTGAGGCCGATCAGCTCGCACTTGTAGGGCTCGCCGGCGAGCTCGACGAGGGCGTCCTCGTCGGAGATCTCACGGCGGTGGAAGGTCTGGCCCTCGTTGATGATGCGCTGCATCACCTTCTCCAGGGCCTTGAGGTCCTCGGGCGTGAACGGGGTGGCGACGTCGAAGTCGTAGTAGAAACCGTCGCGGATCGGCGGTCCGATGCCCAGTCGCGCGTCGGGGTGGACCTCCTGCACGGCCTGCGCCAGCACGTGGGCAGCCGAGTGGCGCAGCACGTCGAGACCGTCCTGCTCGGCGGCCGTGACGGGCTCGACGTGCTCGCCGCCGACGAGGACGTGCGCCAGGTCGCGCAGCTCGCCATCGACCCTAGCGACGAGGACCGAGCGGTCGCCCTCGAAGAGCTCACCCGCAGTCGTGCCCTGCGCCACCGATCGCTGCGTGTCGGCGACGTGGACGGTGATCTGGGCAGACATGGGTGTGGCTCTCCTGGTGCGGAAGGGGTAGCGGCCCGTCGGGACCGCACTCCAGCGTATCGAGCGGTACGCGGATGCCGCGAAACGGCATCCGCGGTCGGCGTACGGTGCTCTCGTGCGCACCCTTCCCCACGGCACCTGGCCCTCCCCCGTCACCGCCGCCTCCCTCGCCCAGGGGCAGGCCGGGCTGGACGAGGTTCGGCTCGACGGGCCGGACACCTACTGGCTCGAGGCGCGCCCGTGGGAGGCGGGCCGGGTCGCGCTCGTGCGCCACGACGGCCGCACCGGAGAACGGCAGGATGCCGTCGCCGCACCGTGGTCGGTGCGCTCGCGCGTCCACGAGTACGGCGGCGGCGCGTACGCGGTGCGCGACGGGCTCGTCGTGTTCTCGACCTTCGCCGACGGCCGCCTGCGGCGAACCCGGCCCAGCCAGCCGGACACCGATCCGGAACCGATCACCCCCGAGGCGGCCGTGCGCTACGGCGGGCTCGTCCTCACCGGCGACGCCGTCTTCGCGGTGCGCGAGGACCACCGCGGCGGCGGTGAACCCGTCAACGAACTGGTCCGGCTCTCCCCGCAGGGCCCCAACGACGACCTGGGGCAGGTGCTCGTCACCGGCCCGGACTTCGTCTCACGCCCGGCGGTCTCGGCGGACGGCACGCAGGTGGCGTGGGTGCAGTGGGACCACCCGAACATGCCGTGGGACTCCACGACGCTGCTGCGCGCGACGGTGACCGACGCCGGTCTGGCCGACGTGCGGGTCGTGGCCGGCGGGGAGGGCATCTCGGTCGTGCAGCCGCAGTTCGGCCCGGACGGGACGCTGTGGTTCGTCAGCGACGAGTCGGGCTACTGGAACCTGCACCGCGACGGGGAGGCGGGCCCCCGCCCGGTGCACGCTCTCGATGCCGACGTCGCGGCACCCCAGTGGGTCCTGGGCATGAGTGACTACGCCGTGGTCGACGAGGGCCGCGTGCTCATCCGGTTCTGGCGCGAGGGCACGGCGCGCCTGGCGGTGCTCGACCCGCGCGACGGCACACTGGTCGACCTCGACCGCCCGGAGTCGGGGTTCGACCAGCTCGTCACCGACGGAAGCGAGGTCGCCCTGCGCACCGCCTCGGCACGTGAGCACCCCCGGGTCATCCGCGGCGTGCTGACCGCGGACGGTGCGCTGGACGCGACGGTGCTCGCGACGGCATCCGAGAGTGCACCGGACCCGGCCCACCTCTCGACCCCGCAGGCGTGGACCTGGACCAACAGCGCGGGGCTCGACGTGCACGGGTTCGTCTACCCGCCGGCCAACGCCGACGTCAGCGCCCCCGCGGGAGAGCTGCCGCCGCTCCTCGTCCTCGTCCACGGTGGCCCCACGTCACACAGCGAACCGGTCTACAAGGCGCAGACCCAGTACTGGACCAGCCGCGGCTTCCTCGTCCTCGACGTCAACCACGGCGGGGGCACGGCGTACGGGCGCGACTACCGGGGGCGACTCACGGGCCAGTGGGGTGTCGTCGACATCGACGACGTCGTCTGCGGGGTTCGTTCGCTCGCGGATGCCGGTCGCATCGA
>JAGNQK010000066.1 GCA_017989115.1 Dermatophilaceae bacterium
GATCACGGGGTCGACCCACCTCGCCGGGTGGGCTCGCGGCATCCGGGCGTTCGACCTCATGCCCGGGGTCGTGCGCACCGACATGACGCAGGCCATGCACGCCCACGTCGGGCGCACCGAGTGGACCTCGCCCGAGGAGGTCACCGACCTCGTGCTCGGCCTGGCCTCGGGGGAGCTCGATGCCTGGTCGGGGAGGTTCGTACGGGCCGGGGCCGACACGGTTGACTCCCTGCGCGGGCAGGCCGAGTCACTGGGGGACCGCGACCGAACCCTCGGCCTCGTCCCGTACGCCCCCACAGACCCCCTCTCCTGAGATGCCAATTCCGCCCAGATACCGTGATGCCTCACGTCAAGATGCCCGCGAAAGGTGGTCCATGCCTCAGATAGGACTGCCCGCGAAAGGGGGGGTGGGGTCAGCCGGCTTTGGTGCGGATGCCCTTGCGGACGTCGGGCAGGGCGGTGGGGAAGCTGGCCAGGTAGAGTTGTTCGGTCTTGTCCTTGGCCAGCACGAGCAGGCGCGCCTGGAGGTCGCTGATACGCCGGGCGAGGTGCGCGGGGTTGAGGGTGTCGCGGTGTGCGATCAGTTCGGCTTCCTGCGCCCGGGCGAGGACTCTCGCGGCGAGTAGCCGTTCCAGCGGGGTGGCTGGTTTGTCATACAGGCGTCGCCGGCGGCCGTCGCTGGTGGTGGCGTACCCGATCGGTTTGATGGTCGGGGTGAGGTAGTTCAGGCGGTCGTTGACCAGCGGCCAGAGCCGGTTCAAGACCGTGCGCTCGTCCTCTGTGTCGTAGCGGTAGTAGAAGCCGTACTTGCGCACGAGGTGGTTGTTCTTGGACTCGATCGTGGCTTGGTCGTTCTTCTTGTACGGCCGCGATCGGGTGAAGAAGATCTTCCGGTCCGCGGCCCACTCGATGACCGGGTAGTTGAGGAACTCGGAGCCGTTGTCGAAGTCCAACCCCGTTACGGCGTAGGGGATTTCATCGAGCGCCGCTTGCAGCGCGGACAGGATGTGGGTGTTGGCGTTGTTACGGACCGACCGGGTGAACACCCACCCGGTCCGCACGTCGGTCAGGTTCAGGGTGCGGGCGAACTCGCCCTTGAGGGTGGGTCCGCAGTGCGCGACGGTATCGCCCTCGAAGAACCCCGGTTCGGCCTCGACCTCGTCGCCGGCCTTGCGGATCGTGATGCTCGAGCGCAGCAGCGGGGACGGCTTGGTCGTCGACACCCCACCGATCGCGTCCTTCGCCTTGGCCGGGGCCAGGTACCGGTCGATCGTCGCCGCGGACATGGCCAGCAGCTCGGCTCGCACCTGCATGGAGTACCGGGCCTGCCCGGGCACGAGCTCGCCGTGCCGCTCCAGAGCGTCCAACTGGGCCCGCATCGACGCAGCGAGGTACTTCCCGCACTGACCGCCCGAAGCGGCCCACACCCGCTGCAGCACCTTGCGCGCGTCGTACGAATATCCCTGCGCCCGAGGCTTCCTCGGCACAACAGCGACCACGCGGCCACTGCCCGGGCGTTGCGCGGCGGCCGCGGTCAACCGGCGCCGGGCGTTGTCGCGCGACCAGCCCGTCACCGAGACAACCTCGTCCAACACCCTGCCCTTGTCCTTCTTCCTCGCGCTCACGTACGCCTTCGCGTACCTCGTCGTGACCTCGGCCCTGGATCGCATCGACAGTTCGCTCCTCACACCACCCAAGCGTCCCCGTTTCGCGGGCATTCCTACGTGAGGCACGGGGAACGCTTCGCGGGCAGTAATCGTGAGTCAAGCCGGATACTTGACCCCCACGAGGGAGGGCCGTAGCCTCACCTGAGGGGATGTTCTCGGGTGATCAATTCGGGGGGAACGATGAAGCGCTCGCTTTTGCTGTTCGTACTGCTAGCCATACTTGCGGCTCCATTTGCTGTTGCTTCGAACTTTGGTTCCACCGGAACCACGGGAATCACGGGCACCACAAATGGGGTGTGGCTGACCGGGAACAGTTCATTTTATGTAGCGCGTGTGTCCCTCACGAGCGCGTACTCATCGGCGGTGTCCAATGTGATGACCAACCAGTACAACCCAACCGACCTGACAGCGTATGTGTCGAGCCCAACCTACTGCGACGCGAGTTTGGACGTGTGTGTGTTCGATTCAAACTATGGCAATACGGGCATCAACGGGTGGAACTCTTGTTATGGGCCGACCTCAGGTTCTCACCCGAATCGGCGCTGCGTCACCCAATGGGTTCGGATAAATACGTATCATTCGCCTCCGGCGAATCGTATTGTCTGCCACGAGGTGGGCCACAGCGTTGGGTTGCGGCACTCCAGCGAGAGCGTGTCGTGCCTCAAGACAACCGCTGACGGTGGCACGAGCTCGACGCTCAGCTCGCACGATCGGGGGCACATCAATGGGACGTACTGAGGGTTCTGTGAAAACGGTCATCACCGCGGGACTGGCTCTGATCCTGACCGCCTGCGGGCAGGGTCCATCGGCCTCGGACAACGCGCCGGTTCCGAGTGATCACTCGGTGGTGGAGGCGCTCACTGCCCTCCGGGTATCCGGTGACGAAGTCGAGCCGTATGTGGGCTTCGCTGAAATGGGGGAGTCTGCCGATGTTGTCGCTTGGGCGTCCATGACGTCCGTCGCCGGAGTCCGGGCAGTCGGGGGCGGGCCCGCCGAGGGAGACACGGCGTATCTTCTGCAGGTCGTCGTCACGCCAGAGCGCGCCAACCCTCAGTCCGGCCCCCTCACGATGGAGTTGATGATGCCCTCGGCGACGGCCAAGGATGCAGCGGTCGAGGCTGACCGAATCTCGCAAAGGCTGCCAAGCGAGCCGCTGCTGCTGTTTCTTCGCGACAAGGGCGGCGGTGAGACGGGTTTGTATCGGCCCGTCAACTCGAGGGGCCTGTGGTTGGACAGCCCTGACGGGCCCCAGGCGCCGCTAGCCGACGAAGACCTCACCAAGGACCCCAGGTACGGTCCACGGCTGAAGCAGTCAGGCTCCGTGGCTGGTCTGGCTGCCGAGGTTCTCGAGAGCGACTGATCGGACTCTTTTCGATCCAGCCACCCTGAATTTCCTCCTCGGGAGCTTCTTCGGTGGCCGGCGCGCAATCAGTCGATACGAGTGGTGCATAGAGTCGCGCGACTCTGTATAGTCATGCAACATGAAGCGGGTCGCAGTTGCCGGAGCCAGTGGCTACGCCGGGGGAGAGGTCGTCCGCCTCCTGCTGCAGCACCCCGAGCTGGAGGTCGGAGCCCTCACGGCCGCCTCGAACGCCGGGCAGAGCCTGGGCTCGATCCACCCGCACCTCACACCGTTCGCCGACCGTCTCCTGGAGGACACCTCCGCCGAGGTGCTCGCCGGCCACGACGCCGTCGTGCTCGCCCTGCCCCACGGACACTCCGCCGCGCTCGCCGCCCAGCTCGACGACGACGTCGTCGTCATCGACTGCGGCGCCGACTTCCGCCTCGCCGACGCCGCAGCCTGGGACAGCTTCTACGACACGCCGTACGCCGGGTCGTGGCCCTACGGGATGCCCGAGCTCGCGACCGCCACCGGACCGCAGCGCAACGCCCTCGCCGGCGCGACCCGCATCGCCGTCCCGGGGTGCTACCCGACGGCCGTCTCGCTGGCCCTCGCCCCGGGCCTGGCCGCAGGCGTGCTCGAGCCCGACGACATCACCGTCGTCGCGGCATCCGGCACCTCGGGCGCCGGCAGGTCACTGAAGCCCCACCTGCTCGGCGCCGAGGTGATGGGCGCGATGACCCCCTACGGCGTCGGCGGAGTCCACCGGCACACCCCGGAGATCGAGCAGAACCTCACGGCCGCCGGCGCCGGCCCCGTCACGGTGTCGTTCACGCCCACGCTGGCACCGATGCCGCGCGGCATCCTCGCCACGTGCACTGCTCGGGTGCGTCCCGGCACCACCTCGGATGCCGTCCGCTCGGCCTGGGCGGCCGCCTACGCCGACGAGCCGTTCGTCCACCTCCTGCCGGAGGGCCGCTGGCCGAGCACGGGCAGCGTCCTCGGCAGCAACGCCGTGCACCTGCAGGTCGTGCTCGACGAGCGGGTCGGTCGCGTCATCGTCGTCTCGGCGGTCGACAACCTCACCAAGGGCACCGCCGGGGCGGCCGTGCAGTGCCTCAACCTGGCCCTGGGCCTCCCCGAGACGACCGGCCTCCCGATCGCGGGGGTCGCGCCGTGATCGCCATGCCGCGCCACCTCATGGAGCACCCCGAAGACCTCTCCATCGTGCACCTGCCCGGTGGCCAGCAGCCTGAGTTCGACTGGACCGCAGGGCCGTTCGCGTCCTTGACCCGCACCCCTGACGAGACCTCGGTCGTCTGCCTCAGCGCCGCGGTGCCGCCCGGCCTGCGCACCGAGGGGCCGTTCCGCGTCGTCGAGGTCGCGGGCCCGTTGTCCTTCGGTGCCGTGGGCGTCCTCGCCGAGATCGTCGACCCGCTCGTCACCGCAGACATCTCCGTGCTCGCCTTCTCGACGTTCGACACCGACTGGGTGCTCGTCCCTGCCGCACAGACCGTCGACGCCGCCGACGCGTGGCGCCGCGCCGGCCTGGTCGTCACCCCCACCTCACTGACCGGAGGCACGTCCTGATGTCCGTCACCACCCCCCTCGGCTTCCGGGCCGCCGGTGTCACCGCTGGCCTGAAGGCCTCGGGCAAGCCCGATGTCGCCCTTGTCGTCAACGACGGCCCCGACCAGCACGCTGCGGCGGTCTTCACGACCAACCGGGTCGAGGCAGCCCCGGTCACCTGGTCACGCACGGTCGTCAGCGACGGTCGGGCCGACGCCGTCGTCCTCAACAGCGGCGGCGCGAACGCCTGCACCGGCGCCCCCGGCTTCCAGGACACCCACCGCACGGCCGAGCACGTCGGCGAGGTGCTCGGGGTGGCTGCCGGCGACGTCGTGGTCTGCTCGACCGGCCTCATCGGTGAGCGACTGCCCATGCACCTCCTCCTGCCCGGCATCGACGCGGCCATCGAGGTGCTGGCCGTCGACGGGGGTCCTGCGGCGGCGCAGGCCATCATGACGACCGACTCCGTCGCCAAGACCGCGGTCGCGCAGCGTGAGGGCTGGTCCGTCGGTGGCATGGCCAAGGGCGCCGGCATGCTCGCCCCGGCGCTCGCGACGATGCTCGTCGTCATCACCACGGATGCCGTCATCGCCGGCCACCACGTCGCGGACGACCTCGACGGGGCCCTGCGGGCCGCCACGGCGGTGACCTTCGACCGCATCGACTCCGACGGCTGCATGTCCACCAACGACACGGTGCTCCTCATGGCCTCGGGCGCCTCGGGCGTCACCGTCGACCTCGACGACCTCACGGATGCCGTGACACAGGTGTGCGCCGACCTCGCCCGCCAGCTCATCGCCGACGCCGAGGGCGCCCACCACGACATCGCGATCGAGGTGCGTGGCGCGGCATCCGAGAGCGACGCACTCGAGGTCGCCCGCTCGGTGGCCCGCAACAACCTGTTCAAGTGCGCGGTCTTCGGCAACGACCCCAACTGGGGTCGTGTGCTGGCCGCCGTGGGCACGACCCACGCCGCGTTCGACCCGGCAGTGCTGGACGTGTCGATGAACGGCATCCAGGTCTGCCGCGCCGGTGGCGTGGGCGAGGACCGCTCGCTCGTCGACCTCGCCGGCCGCGAGGTGCGGGTCGTCGTCGACCTCCACGAGGGCGATGCGGCGGCGACGGTCTGGACCAATGACCTGACCCACGACTACGTCCACGAGAACTCCGCCTACTCCACCTGAGCACGAAGGACCGACATGCCACCCCCCGACCAGGCCCTGCGCGGCGCGATCGACGCGGCCGCCCTGCGCGTCGCGCAGTCCAAGGCGACCACGCTCGTCGAGGCACTGCCCTGGCTCGAGCGCTTCCGGGGGGCCCTGGTCGTCGTCAAGTACGGCGGCAACGCGATGGTCGACGACGAGCTCAAGGCCGCCTTCGCCCAGGACATCGCCTTCCTCCGGTTTGCCGGTCTGCGCCCCGTCGTCGTCCACGGCGGCGGCCCGCAGATCAAGAACATGCTCGACCGCCTCGGCCTCGAGAGCGAGTTCAAGGGCGGCCTGCGGGTCACGACCCCCGACGTCATGGACGTCGTGCGGATGGTGCTCACCGGCCAGGTGGGTCGTGAGCTCGTGGGGTTGCTCAACCAGCACGGCCCGGTCGCCGTGGGGCTCTCGGGAGAGGACGCCGGCCTGTTCGGTGCCCGGCGCCGCGGCGTGGTCGTCGACGGCGAGGAGCACGACATCGGCCTCGTCGGCGACGTCGTGCAGGTCGATCCGACGGCTGTCCTGGACCTGCTCGAGGCTGGGCGCATCCCGGTCGTGTCGACCATCGCCCCCGACCTCGACGTCGACGGCCAGGTGCTCAACGTCAACGCGGACACCGCCGCGGCCGCGCTCGCCGCCGCCCTGCACGCCCGCAAGCTCGTCGTGCTCACCGACGTCGAGGGCGTCTACGCGAACTGGCCCGACCGGGGAAGCCTGCTCTCCGAGCTGTCGGTGACGGCGGCCCGGCGCCTGCTCGAGACCGTCGACGCCGGCATGATCCCCAAGCTCGAGGCGTGCATCCGGGCCGTCGAGGCCGGGGTGCCGCAGGCGCACGTCGTCGACGGGCGCCAACCGCACAGCCTGCTGCTCGAGGTGTTCACCTCGGAGGGCATCGGCACGATGGTCCTGCCCGATGAGGAGGTCGACGATGAGTGACGCGCATCCGGCATCCGGTGGCCCGGTACCCGGCCCCGGGCCCGGCCCCGCGACAGCGCCGTGGCTCGATCGCTACGAGGGCTCGCTGATGAACCTCTTCGGTCGGCCGCAGCTGGTCCTCGACCACGGCGAGGGTGCCTGGGTCTGGGACGTCGACGGCCGCCGCTACCTCGACCTCGTCGGCGGCATCGCGGTCAACGCCCTCGGCCACAACCACCCGGCGCTCGTCGCCGCGGTGTCCAAGCAGGCCGGTCAGCTCGTCCACGTGTCCAACTTCTTCACCTCGATCCCGCAGGTCGAGCTCGCCGAGCGCCTGCTGCACCTCGCGCAGGCACCCGCGGGCTCGGCGGTGTTCTTCTGCAACTCCGGCACCGAGGCACTCGAGGCGGCGATCAAGCTCGCTCGCCGCACCGGCCGCACCGGCATCGTCGCGGCGGAGGGGGCCTTCCACGGCCGGAGCACCGGTGCCCTCGCCCTGACCCACAAGCCGGCCTACCGCGAGCCGTTCGAGCCGCTCATCCCCGGTGTCACCCACGTGCCGTGGGGCGACAGCGAGGCCCTGCGCTCCGCGCTCACCGAGCAGACCTCGGCCCTGGTCCTGGAACCGATCCAGGGCGAGGCCGGCGTGCGGCCCGCTGACACGGCCTACCTGCACCTGGCCCGCGAGCTGACTCGCGAGGTCGGCGCGCTGCTCATCCTCGACGAGGTGCAGACCGGCATCGGGCGCACCGGCTCGTGGTTCGGCTTCCAGCAGGCCGGGGTCGTGCCCGACGCCATCACGCTGGCCAAGGGGCTCGGCGGGGGAGTGCCCATCGGGGCGCTCGTGACCTTCGGGCCGACGGTGAGCACGATGCTCACTCCCGGGAACCACGGCTCGACGTTCGGGGGCAACCCGCTGGCCTGCGCAGCCGGCCTCGCAGTCCTGGAGGCGATCGAGTCGCAGGGCCTGCTCGAGCACGCGCGAGCGGCGGGCGAGCACCTCGAGCAGCGCGTCCTCGCGCTCGACCACCCGATGGTCACCGGGGTCCGGGGCGCGGGCCTCATGCGCGCGATCACCCTGGCCGCCGAGGTCGCCCCGGTCGTCGCCGCCCTGGCGCGAGAGGCCGGCTTCATCGTCAACCCCGTCGCGCCCGACGCCCTGCGCCTGGTCCCCCCTCTCGTCATCACCACCGCCGAGCTCGACCTCTTCGTCGACGCCCTTCCGGGCCTGCTCGACGCCGCCACGACACCCACCGCCAAGGACACCCCATGAGCCTGCGCCACCTCCTCGCCGACGACGACCTCACCGCGGCCGAGCAGCGCGAGGTGCTCGACCGGGCCCTGGCCCTGAAGGCCGCGCCGTTCTCCGACCAGAGCCTGGCCGGCCCGCACACCGTGTCGATCCTGTTCGACAAACCGACCCTGCGCACCCAGGTCTCCTTCGTCGGTGCCGTCTCCCAGCTCGGGGGCTACCCGATGGTCATCGACGGCCGTCTCGCCGGAGTGGGGGAGCGTGAGTCGGTCGCGGACGTCGCGCGCATCCTCGGCCCGCAGTCGGCAGCCATCGTCTGGCGCACCTTCGAGCAGAGCCGGCTGGAGGAGATGGCCGCGGATGCCGGGGTGCCCGTCATCAACGCGCTCACCGACGACTACCACCCGTGCCAGATCCTCGCCGACCTCCTCACCGTGCTCGAGGTCAAGGGCTCGACCGCGGGCCTGACGTTCGCCTACCTCGGTGACGGTGCGAACAACATGGCCCACTCCTACCTGCTCGGCTGCGCCCTCGCCGGCATGCACGTGCGGATCGGCACACCGGCCTCGCACCCACCGCGAGCCGACATCGTCGCCCGCGCCCAGCGCATCGCCGCCGAGCAGGGTGGCTCGGTGCTCGTCACCGACGACCCGCTGGCCGCGGTGGCCGGCGCCGACGTCGTCGCCACCGACACCTGGGTCTCGATGGGGATGGAGGCCGAGAGCGAGCACCGCCACGGGGCGGCGAGCCCGTTCGAGAGGTTCCGGGTCACCCAGGGGCTGATGGACCACGCCGTGCCGGATGCCGTGTTCCTCCACTGCCTGCCGGCCTACCGGGGCTACGAGGTCGACGCCGAGGTCATCGACGGACCGGCCTCCCTGGTGTGGCAGGAGGCGGAGAACCGGCTCCACGCGCAGAAGGGGCTGCTGTCGTGGCTGATCGAGCAGCACCGCTCCGAGCAGGACACATGACCGTCTCCACCTCGCGCGCCGCACGCCAGCAGCGGATCGCCGAGATCCTCGCGTCGACGCCGGTGCGGTCGCAGACCGAGCTGCTCGACCACCTGGCGGCGGACGGTATCGAGGTCACCCAGGCGACCCTGTCGCGCGACCTCGTCGACGTCGGCGCCGAGCGCGTGCGCGTCGGCAAGAGCCTCGTGTACGCCGTGCCGGGGGAGGGCGGCGACCGCACCGTGCGCGCTGCCCCACATGGTGAGGAGCGCGTCACCCGCCTGCAGTCGCGGTGCCACGAGCTGCTCGTCTCTGCGGAGGCGTCGGCCAACCTCGTCATCCTGCGGACCCCGCCGGGGGCCGCGAACTTCCTCGCCTCGGCGCTCGACCACGCGGCCCTGGAGGCCGTGCTCGGGACGATTGCCGGGGACGACACGATCATGGTCGTGACCCAGGGCGCCGCGGCCAGCCGCGAGCTCGTCGACAGGCTCATGGCCTACACCCGAAGGGACCCCCAGTGACCATCCCGACGAGCCCGAGCGGCTCGCCCGACCCGCGGACCTCGACCGCCCTGTGGGGTGGCCGCTTCGCCGGGGGCCCGGCCGACGCCCTCGCGGCGCTGTCGAAGTCGACGCACTTCGACTGGCGGCTCGCCCTGCACGACCTCGCGGGCTCACGTGCCCACGCCCGGGTGCTGCACGGCGCCGGGCTGCTCGACGACGCCACCCTCGAGGCGATGCTCGACGCGCTCGACCGGCTGCGCGCCGACGTCGAGAGCGGCGCCTTCGTGCCGGAGCAGGCCGACGAGGACGTCCACACCGCCCTCGAGCGCGGCCTCATCGAGCGGGCCGGCCCCGACGTCGGCGGGCGGCTGCGGGCGGGACGGTCACGCAACGACCAGGTGGCCACGCTGTTCCGGATGTACCTGCGGGAGCACGCCCGGGTCGTGGCCGGTCTCGTCCTCGACGTCGTCGACGCCCTCGTCGCCCAGGCGACGCGCCACCTCGGTGTCGCGATGCCCGGCCGAACCCACCTCCAGCACGCCCAGCCGGTGCTCCTCTCGCACCACCTGCTCGCGCACGCCTGGGCGCTGCTGCGCGACGTCGACCGGCTGCGCGACTGGGATGTCCGCACCGCGGTCTCGCCCTACGGCAGCGGGGCGCTCGCCGGGTCCTCGCTGGGCCTGGACCCCGAGGCGGTGGCCGCGGACCTCGGCTTCGACACCTCGGTCGAGAACTCCATCGACGGGACGGCCTCGCGCGACTTCGTCGCCGAGTTCGCCTTCGTGGCCGCGATGACGGCAGTCGACATCTCCCGTCTGGCTGAGGAGGTCGTGCTCTGGGCGACCAAGGAGTTCTCGTTCATCACCCTGGACGACGCCTACTCGACGGGGTCGAGCATCATGCCCCAGAAGAAGAACCCGGACGTCGCCGAACTGGCTCGGGGCAAGGCGGGGCGCCTCGTCGGTGACCTCACCGGTCTCATGACGACCCTGAAGTCCCTTCCCCTGGCGTACAACCGCGACCTCCAGGAGGACAAGGAGCCGGTCTTCGATGCCGTGGACACCCTCGAGGTCCTGCTCCCGGCGTTCAGCGGCATGGTCGCGACGATGGTCTTCGACACCGCCCGGCTGGAGTCGCTCGCGCCGCAGGGCTTCTCCCTCGCCACGGACATCGCCGAATGGCTCGTACGTGAGGGCGTGCCGTTCCGGGTGGCCCACGAGGTCGCCGGTGCGTGCGTCCGAGTGTGCGAGGAGCGCGGCATCGAGCTGTGGGACCTCACCGACGACGACCTCACCGCGATCAGCCCGCACCTCACCCCGGGGGTTAGAACTGTGCTGTCCGTCGAGGGATCGATGGCCTCGCGGTCGGCCCGGGGAGGCACCGCCCCGGTCCGGGTCGCGGAACAGCTCGAGCGGGTCGTCACCACGGCGGGCGAGCACCGCGCGTGGGCGGGCGTGCAGCCGACGGTGCGCTGACGGCATCCGGCCCGCTCCCGAGGCCACACACTGGTGGGGTGACGTCGACCCGCCTGCCCGTGCAGTTCTTCACCCGTGACGTGCTCACCGTGGCCCGCGACCTCCTGG
>JAGNQK010000290.1 GCA_017989115.1 Dermatophilaceae bacterium
GAGCGCCTGCCCGGAGGCGACGCCCGTCGGCGAGATGGTCGCCGTGACGGTGATCGTCGGAGAGCCGACCGCCTCTGCTGAGGGAATCGCGGTCGGGCGCAGGGTGGTCCCGCCCGACGCGGGTGGGACTGGCTGCCCGTCCCAGGACCACGCGGGGTCGTCCCAGGTGACGGTCGGGTCATCCCAGGTCGCGCCGAGCTCGCCGAAGACGAGGGTCCGAGTGAGTGCGGCACCCGCGGCCGAGAATCGCCGGGCGGCGGTGGCCCGGATGCGGGTAGCCCGGCCCGACAGGTTGGGCCAGCGCTGGGGGATCACGTCAGGGGGTCAGGTCGGGGAGGCTGATCGACCCGAGGTAGACGCCGGTCGAGGTGGTGGAGCACTGCACCATGAGCGCCAGGCACGCGTCGTCGTAGACCTCGGGGAGGCCTAACGCGAATGCGTCGAGCGCCTGGGCGACGTTGGCGGTCGCAATGGGGATGATCGCCAGCCGGCGCATGAGGGTAATCCCGATATCCCCAGCCGTGCCGGAGGAGACGGACGCCTGGAATGCGGTCGGGATGCCCACCCCTGCCGCAGCGGCGGCGGGCGGAATGACGGGCATCATCTGGCCGACCGTCTCGGCGTTGGCCGGGTGGGTGTAGGTGTACGCCCGCGATGTGCCGCCACCGTCAGGGGCGGTGATCGTCCAGGTCGCGCCAGTCGCGCCAGGCGCGGTGTAGACCTCCAGCCACAGCTCCACGTCGGCCGCGCCGTTGGGGGTGCGGCCGGCGGGCAGCGAGCCGCCCGAGACGACGTTCTGGGCGGTCGTGACGACGGTCCCGAAGCCCGAGCACGTCCACAGCCGGTCATAGATGATGAGGGACCCGACGACCGAGGCGGACAGGTTGACGTTGGCGAGGTAGCGATTGCCGACCGGGTTGGCCTGCCCAATCGCGCCAACCGTCGCGCGGGTCGGGACATACCCCGCCCCAGACCCGAACGTAGGCGGGTTGGACCCTGCGGCGGGGATACCCGCGACCTTCCACAGGCTGTGCCAGGTCCCCGCGCCCTCAGCGGTCGCGGACGCCTTGTAGAGGTCGAACTCGGCGGCGGGTAGCGCGGCCAAGAGTGCGTCCATGTTGAGTGCCATGTTCAGGTCCCGTTGGTCGAGAATAGGTCGCGGCGGGCGAGCCGAATGAGGGCATTCACCTGTCGGGTGAGCGCTTTGACTTGGGCGACCGCCTGTGCGTTGGTGGGGGATGCGACCGCCAGGAATACCGCGTTGTTGGTGAGGGCAGTGGCGACCTTGGCGAGTAGCGCGGCCTCGTTGGTGGTGCTGGTGGTCGCGCCGAGCTCGGCTTGCGTCTTGGCCCGGACCGTCCACGTGTCTGTCGGGACGCCACCGACGAGGGTCACGGCGTAGTCACTCGTGTGGGTGGCCGTGTCTGCGGGCCGGGCGACGACGCTGACCGGGAGCCATCCGCAGGCAGCGGCGAGAGGGTCGGTCCAGATCCCGTCGAGTGGGGTGACCCACGCCCCGGTGTCCAGGCGCCGGGCGGCGGGCGGTGGAGTGTTGCGGGTCGACTGGATCGTCCCGCCGACGACGAGGGCATAGGTCATGGGGTCCCCCACTTGGCCTTGAGGTATGCCTCCAGGGCGAGGCGGTCGGTGGAGCCAAGGGGCGCGTCCGTGATGACGACCTCGGCGAGGTCACCGACGAACCACGTCACCCCGTCGTTGCGGCGGCCGATGGTGAGGGTGCCGCTGGTCCAGTTGGTCGAGGCGACCGAGGCGGACCGCAGTTGGGTGCCGTCGAGCCACTGGGTGGCCGAAGCGGTGCCGCCCGAGATGGAGCGGTTGGTGACGACTGCTCCCCACGTGGTTTGCCCGCGCAGGTTGTGCCATGCCGAGTTGATCATCTCGGGGAGCCCGGCATACATCGCGTTGTCGGTGGTTGTCTGCCACTGGTCGGCCGGAGCTGGGAGGTTGTTGGTGGTGATGGTTGCCGGGGCTGACAGGTAGGTGGGCAGGCCGCTGCCGGCGGTGCGCATGACCACGGCGACGCAACCGCCCGTAGCGTGCAGGCCAGCGGCAGGGCGGCTCATCCCTGCCCCGCCAGCGAATGAGAGGGCGAGTAGCCCGTTCTGGGTGACGGTCCGAGTTGGGCCGCCCGCAACGGCGGTCACGTCGCGGCCAGTACCCGATTTGTCGGCCCAGGTTGCGACGTTGCTGCCGCTCATGGTGACGGTCGCCGTATCTGACCCATCGAGCCACACCATGAGCGACGGGAGTCGGAGCGGGCTCCACGTACCATTTCGTGCCGCTGCCTGCCGAATGCCAACGCTCACGCGAAGGCCCGTCCGACCTGCGACCCCAGCCACGTCGTGCCCGAGTCGAGGGTCGTGAACACATAGAGGCTCGGGGTCGTGTAGGTGGGGGCTGCCCCGCCATCCCACTTGACCGTCGCGGGCCACGTCGGCGTGAACGCACCGGCCAAGCGCAGCATGAACGAGTGCGAGACCGTGCCGGTCGAGTTGGTCGGCGCGGTGAAGGTGAACGTCGTGTTGCCCGTCATCGTCACGTCGTGTGCCGCGCCCTGCGGCACCGTGTAGGTGCCGGTGACGGACGCGGACGTGACCCCGAACAGCCCGTCCGCCAGGCCCTCGTGATGGGCCATGTGGCCGGACGAGAGAGCCTGGCCCGAGACTGCCGGGTCGGAGAAGTCGGTCACGTCAGGAGCCGGTGACGTTCACGCTCAGCGCGGCGCTGGTGACGATCCGCAGGATGTCACTCGTCGAGGCGAGGATGAGCATCAGAGTTTGAAGATGCGGTTAGTGCCGTTGTCCCAGGCAATGGTGTAGTCGCCAGCCGTCGCAGGGGTCACCGGCAGATTGGTGCCCGCATCGATGTAGGCGATGAGCCGCTGCGCCGCCGCTGCGACATCCGCACCGCCCGTGACTGCCGACGCCTGGAAGACGATGAGCACGTGTGCCG
>JAGNQK010000291.1 GCA_017989115.1 Dermatophilaceae bacterium
CGAGGCAGCGGCAACCGCCACCGACTGGGCCTGGGAGCGCACCTTCGGATTCCCGTTCTTCCCCGCACGCCGGTTGCGCGGTCTGCGCCTCGTCGCCACGGACACCGACTGGGCCCGCGGTTCAGGGAAAGAGGTCCACGGACCAGTCACCTCCCTGCTGCTCCTGTCGACCGGACGCCGAACGAGCTACGACGACCTCACCGGCCCCGGCGCCGACCGCGCCCGCGCCCTGGCAGGACGGTGACCCCCGCGTGGCCTCTCGCGTGACCTCTCGCTGACCCGGTGGCCGAGCGCCGCGCTCAGCGGCCTACCCTCGACGGGTGAGCCGCAGACGGTCGCCGGGGTGGGTCCCCAACCAGCACGGGGCCTGGGCGATGCTCGCCACCCCGCTCGCGGTCGGCATCCTCGCCAGCAGCCCGCGGTGGGTCCACCTGCCCCTGACTGCCTTCTGGTTCCTGGGCTACTTCGCGTTCTTCGCCGCCGGGCTGTGGCTCAAGGCACCGCCCCGGCGGCGCCCCCAGCTCGTGCCACCCCTGCGCACCTACGGCCTCACCTCCGCGGCATTCGGCGCCCTCACCCTCGTCCTCGACCCCGGCCTGATCCGCTGGGCTCCCCTGTTCGTCGCACCGCTCGCCGTCGCTCTCGTGGCCAGCGCCCGACGTGACGAGCGCAGCCTGGGCAGCGGCCTCGCGACGAGCATCGGCTCAGCCCTGATGGTGCTCGTCGCGTACGACGCCGGTGGCGGCGCCGACTGGCAGCGCGCCTGGCTCCTCACCGGCATCCTCGCCGCGTACTTCGCCGGCACGGTGCTCTACGTCAAGACGATGATCCGCGAACGGGGCGACGAACGCTTCCACTGGCTCTCGGCCCTGGCGCACGGCTCTGCGACCGTCGCGATGACGTGGGTGAGCCCGTGGCTGGTGCTCGTGTTCGCACTGCTGACGATCCGCGCGGCGGTCCTGCCCGCGTTCCGGGGCTCACCGAAGGCCGTCGGCATCGGCGAGATCATCGCGACCGTCGCGGTCGCCGTGACCGCCCTGCTCGTCACCTAGTCCGCACTGGCCGCGGCCCGGACCGGCCTCAGCCACTCCCGCCGAGGTCGACCGCATAGGCCTCGAACGTCAGGTCCGACCCGCGTTGCCGGTGCCGCACGAGTTGCTCGAGCAACCGGGTCGCTGCCTCCCGGTGGGCGACCACGGCGTCCGCGCCACGAACCCCGTCATCTCGCTCGGCGAGCAACCGCTCGACCTCGGCCAGCAGGGCTGCATGCTCGGCCAGCTGCTCCTCGACCTGGTGGTTCAGGCGCGGAGCAGCCGTGCGGATGTCGTCGTAGAACCCCCCGGCGGCCTCGGTGAGCTCGACGTGGTCGCGCAGGTCGTGGGCCAGCTCGGTCAGCGCGGCCCGCACCCGCCCCCGCCACGTCGGACCGAGCCCGGCCGGCAGGTCGAGCGCCCCTTGGAGGGCCACCATCGACTCACCGAGCTCGGCCCGTTGCTCCTGCACCGCTCGCAGGTACGCGGCATACGCTTCGTCCACGGTCCACCTCCTGGGCCCGATGGTCCAGACCCCATCATCCACCGGCGGCCCACGATTGGCGAGGGGAGCAGCGATGACCGGCCACCACCACGACGGCGCACCCGCCGTCGAAGCACTCGCAGTGCCTGCCGGGCCCGCCAGCCTCGACCTGCTGCCCCTGCTGGCTGAGGCCCTGACCGGCGACCGGCCGGTGATGCCGCACGCCGCCACCGGCCCGGTCCCGCCCATCCCCGCCCATGACGCCGCCTCGCTCCCCGACTCGCTCGCCGTCGTCGTGGGAACCTCGGGCTCCACGGGCACCCCCAAGCGGGCCCTGCTCACCGCCGACGCGCTGCGTGCCAGCGCCCGAGCCACGCACGCCACCCTCGGCGGTCCCGGCCAGTGGCTGCTCGCCATCCCTCCCCACCACATCGCCGGCCTGCAGGTGTTGGTGCGATCGTTGGATGCCGGGACGTCGCCCCTCGCGATGGACCTCACCGACGGCTTCCGCCCGGCGGCCTTCGTGGCAGCCACCGCCGACTTCACCCCGGGCGCCCGCAGGTACACCAGTCTCGTGCCCACCCAGGTGGTCCGCCTGCTCGACCACCCCGGTGGCGCCGACGCCCTGCGAACGTTCGATGCCGTGCTCGTCGGTGGCGCCGCGATGCCGCCCCGGTTGCGCGCGAGAGCCGAGCGGGCCCGGGTGCACCTCGTCGCGACCTACGGCATGAGCGAGACCGCGGGCGGGTGCGTCTACGACGGTCGGGCCCTGCCCCGCACCGAGGTCGAGCTGGACGAGGAGGCTCGTATCCTGCTCGGCGGCCCGACGATCGCCCACGGCTACCTCGGCCTCCCCGCCCTCACGCGAGAGACGTTCGGAACCGACGAGGACGGCATCCGGTGGTTCCGTACCGACGACGTCGGCCACGTCGACGACGACGGCACCCTGCACGTCGACGGCCGCGTCGACGACCTCATCATCACCGGTGGCCTCAAGGTCGCCCCGCGGTTGGTGGAGGAGGCGATCCTCGAGCACGTGCCCGGCATCCGGGAGGTCGTCGTCGTCGGCAGCCCCGACCACGAGTGGGGGGCCTGCGTGTCCGCTCTCGTCGTGCTCTCCCCGGACGCCGTCCACGACGTCACCGCCGCCGACCTGCGAGCCCACCTGCGCGGCATCCTGCCCGACCACGCCCTGCCACGACGGGCCCTGACCTCACCCTCGATCCCGATCCGAGGCCCCGGCAAGCCCGACCGCCGTGCGGTGGAGGCCCTGTTCACCGTGGGATGATGGGGCAGTGCTGCGTTACCTGCCTGTCATCCTCAGCCTCGCGCTGACGGTCTACTGCGTGGTCGACGCCATCCAGACCCAGGCCGGCGCCGCGCGCAACCTGCCCAAGATCGTCCGGCTGCTCCTCATCCTGCTCTTCCCGATCGTCGGTCCGGCCGCCTGGCTC